>NZ_JBHWZP010000022.1:0-53686 GCF_042728395.1 Streptomyces sp. NPDC060205 | reverse complement strand
GCGGATTCCGCCGTGCCGCCGCCGAACAGCGGCCGACCGAGGTCGGCCTCCTCAGCCCTGCCGGTTCCCGACCCGGAGCGCTCTCCGGCGACGAGGTCCAACGGGTGCCGTTGCAGCGCGCGCTGGCGCGCGAGCCCGATCTCCTGCTGCTCGACGAGCCGTTCGGCGCCCTGGACGCGCCGGGCCGGGCCGCGGCACAGCGGCTCCTCGGCGAACTGTGGCGGCGCCACGGCTGCGCCGTACTCCTGGCCACGTCCGACGTGGAGGAGGCCGTGCTGCTCGCCGACCGTGTCCTGGTGCTGGACGGGGGCGCCATCGCGTACGAGACCGCGGTCGGGCTGGACCGGCCGCGCGACCGCACCGACCCGCGCTTCGCGGAGCTGTGCGCCGGGCTGCGGGACCGTCCGGGCACCGAACCGGCCGCGTGAACCCGCCCGCCCGGGAAGATCCGTGCCGCCCGCACAGTTGGTAGAAGCGTGAACAACACCGGAGCGCAGGCACGGGAACAGGTGCAGGACCAGGTACGGGAACTGGTGCAGGACCAGGCACGGGAACTGGTGCAGGACCAGGTTCAGGACCAGGTACGGGAAGTCGACGTCGTCGTCGTGGGCGCCGGCCAGGCCGGTCTGTCCAGCGCCTACCACCTGCGGCGCACCGGCTTCGAGCCGGAGCGGGACTTCGTGGTCCTGGACCACGCGCCGCGGCCCGGCGGCGCCTGGCAGTTCCGGTGGCCGTCCCTGACGTACGGCAAGGTGCACGGCATGCACGCGCTGCCGGGTATGGAGCTGACGGACGCGGATCCGGACCGGCCGTCCTCCGAGGTCGTCGCCGAGTACTTCGACGCCTATGAACACGCCTTCGACCTGCGCGTACGGCGCCCGGTCGACGTGAAGGCCGTACGCGAGGGCGACGCGGGCCGGCTCCTCGTCGAGACGTCGGACGGTACGTGGTCCACGCGGGCGCTGATCAACGCGACGGGCACCTGGGACCGGCCGTTCTGGCCGCGCTATCCCGGCCAGGAGACCTTCCGGGGGCGTCAGCTGCACACCGCCCAGTACGCCGGCCCGCAGGACTTCGCCGGACAGCGCGTGGTTGTGGTGGGCGGGGGCGCGTCCGGGACACAGCATCTGCTGGAGATCGCCCCGTACGCGGCCGGGACCACCTGGGTGACGCGGCGACCGCCGGTCTTCCGGGAGGGGCCGTTCAGCGAGGACGTGGGCCGGGAGGCGGTCGCTCTGGTGGAGGAGCGGGTCCGTCAGGGGCTGCCCCCGAGGAGTGTCGTGTCGGTGACCGGGCTGCCGCTCAACGACGCGATCCGGCAGGGGATCGCGGACGGGGTCCTGGACCGGCTGCCGATGTTCGACCGGATCACTCCGGACGGCGTGGAGTGGGACGACGGGCGGCGCGTGGCCGCGGACGTCATTGTGTGGGCGACCGGTTTCCGCGCGGCGGTCGATCATCTGGCCCCGCTGCGGCTGCGCGAGCCCGGCGGAGGCATCCGTATCGAGGGGACCCGGGCGGCGGTCGATCCACGGATCCATCTGGTCGGGTACGGTCCGTCGGCCAGCACCATCGGCGCGAACCGTGCCGGGCGGGCGGCGGTCCGGGACATCAGACGGCTCCTGACGGACACTCCGGTCAACCCGGTCACCCCGGCCGTTGCGGGCGACCCGGTCGCGGTGGAGGCCGCCGGCTGACCTGCGGGACACGTACGCGTGTCGGCCAGGTCCGTGCGACGACGTGAGCGGTCTCCGTGACGACTTCCCGCGCCCCCGGAGGGGCGCGGCGGGCCCCGTGAGCACCTACCACGCCGTGGTCGCGGCCCGGCTCAGCCCGACGACGCCGAGGCGCCCTGGTGATGGCGGTTGAACTCGGCGACGTTCCTCTTGTGCTCCTCGTAGTCGGCCGTGAAGCGCGTGTCACCCGGCTTGACCGTGACGAAGTACAGCCAGTCGCCCTGGGTCGGCGCGACCGCGGCACGCATGGCCTCCTCACCGGGATTGGCGATCGGCGTCGGCGGCAGCCCCATCCGCGCGTACGTGTTGTACGGGCTTTCCAGCTGCGTGTCGTTCTCGCTGGTCCGCAGGGTGCTGCGGTTGAGCGCGTAATTGATGGTGGAGTCCATCTGCAGCGGCATGCCCCGGTCGAGCCGGTTGTAGATCACCCGGGCCACCCTGCCCATGTCCGCCTTGGTGGCCGCCTCCGCCTGCACGATGCTCGCGACGGTGACGGTCTGGTAGACGTTCATCGCGTTGCGCTCGGCGCCGGCCGTGACCGTACCCCCGCCGAACTTCTTGTTCGCCGTGTCGACCATGTACGAGAGCAGGGAGACGGGGGTCGACTTCTTGTCGATGGGATAGGTCGCGGGGAAGAGATAGCCCTCGGGGTTGCCGCTCGCGTCGTTCGGCAGCTTGAGGCGCGCCTTCCCCAGGGACTTCTTGCTGGAGCCCGCGGGCAGGGCGAGGGCCTTGTCCATGGCCGCGTAGACCTGGCCGGTGCGCCAGCCCTCCGGGATCACCAGGGCCTGGGGTTCCTTCTTGTCGTCCGTGCTCAGCAGCGGCACCGCCACGGCGGTGACCGCCACGACGGCGCCGGTCGCGATGAGGGCGGTCCGGCCCCGGCGCGTCAGTCGGATCGTTCTCCGTGGCGGAGTGGGCGGAGTGTAGTTCTGCATGCGGGCACGTTAACCCGCATATCGTCCTAAACTCGACATATCTTCATCTTGTTGGCTCCAGTTGGGCGTCCCTGCGGACCAGTGCGGCGTAACGGCCGTCCCGTTCCAACAGCTCCTCGTGCGTGCCCCGTTCCGCGGTGCGCCCGCGGTCGAGGACCACGATCTGGTCGGCGCCCCTAATGGTGGACAGCCGGTGCGCGATGGTGATGGTCGTCCGGTTGGCCGACAGCGCGTCGATGGCCTCCTGGACAGCTCGCTCGGTGCGGGTGTCCAGGGCGCTGGTCGCCTCGTCTAGGATCAGGACCGGCGGGTCCCGCAGGATGGTCCGGGCGATGGCGAGTCGCTGCTTCTCCCCGCCGGAGAACCGGTGTCCGCGCTCCCCCACCACCGTGTCGTACCCGTCGGGCAGGGACGTGATGTGATCGTCGATCTGCGCGGCCTTCGCGGCGGCGCGCAGTTCGTCGTCGGTGGCGTCCGGCTTGGCGAACCGCAGGTTGTCGGCGACCGTGGCGTGGAAGAGGTACGTCTCCTGCGAGACGACGCCTATCCCGCGCGCGAGGGTGTCGAAGTCCAGGTCGCGCACGTCCACCCCGTCGAGGGTGACACGGCCGCCCGTGACGTCGTACAGCCGCGGGACGAGGTGGCTGAGGGTGGATTTGCCGGCGCCGGTCTGGCCGACGACGGCGAGACTGCTGCCGGCGGGCACGGTGACGTCGATGCCGTCGAGGATCGGGCCGCTCTTGTCGTCGTACCGGAATTCGACGCCCTCGAAGCGCACTTCGCCCTTGACCTGGTCGAGGTGGACCGGCCGCTCGGGCTCCGTGATGTCGACGGGCAGATCGAGGTATTCGAAGATGCGCTGGAACAGGGCGAGCGAGGCCTGGATCTGGACGCCGGTGGACAGCAGGCTGACAGCCGGGCGGAACAGACCCTGCTGGAGCGAGACGAACGCCACCAGGGTGCCGATGGAGACCGCGGGGCCGCCGAGCTGGAGGGCCATTCCCGCGGCCCAGTAGATGACGGCCGGCATGGCGGACATGACGATGCCGATGACGGCCATCCGCCAGCGTCCCGCCATGTTCGACCGGACCTCCAGGTCGACGAGGCTCTCGGACTCCTCCGCGAAGGAGCGGGTGAGGGAGTCGGAGCGGCCCATCGTGCGGCCGAGCACGATGCCGCTCACGGAGAGCGACTCGGTGACCGTGGCGGCCATGACCGCCATCTGCTTCTGGCGCTGGGTGGTGATCTTCTTGCGTTCGTTGCCGACGCGGCGGCTGATCCACACGAACACCGGCAGCAGGAGCAGCGAGACGACGGTCAGCCGCCAGTCGAGGGCGACCATCGCGACGATCGTGGCGACGACGCTGGTGAGGTTGGAGACCAGGGAGGTGGCGGTCGAGGTGACCGTCGCCTGCATCCCGCCGATGTCGTTCGCGATGCGCGACTGGACCTCGCCGGTACGCGTCCTGGTGAAGAAGGCGAGCGACATGCGCTGCAGCCGGTCGTAGACGGCCGTGCGCAGGTCGTGCATGACGCGCTGGCCGACCGTGGTGGAGATCAGGGTCTGCAGGACCCCGAAGACACCGCCGAGCACGGCGCTGAGGATCATGCCCAGCGCGAGCAGGCTCAGCAGGCCGGTGCGGCCCTGCGGGATCGCGGTGTCCAGGATCTCCTTGAGCAGGAAGGGGGTGGCGACCGAGACCAGGGACGCGGCGCCGACCAGCAGGCCGACGACGGCCAGCCGGCCACGGTAGGGACGGAAGAGCGCGAGGATGCGGCGCACCTGCCGGGGCTGTCCTGCCTCGACGGGTGGCGGCGTCCAGTTGATGTCGTCGCGGGGCAATGGGCTCCTACGGATGCGAGAGGAAGAGGATTCATGGAGCATAGCTCATTGTTACCTATACTCACAATGAACTAGGTCCTGATATTGTTCCCGGCATGGACACTCCCGACGCCGACGGCCTGCTCGCCGAGCAGCTGCTGCGGTTGACCCGCCGTGTGCACCGCATCCAGAAGCACCATCTCCAGTCGCGCGGGCTCGGCATCACCCCGGCCCAGTCCCGGCTGCTGCGCACCCTCGCCCACTACGGCTCGCCACCGCGCATGGCCGACCTGGCCGAGCGGCTTGAGGTGGTGCCACGGGCCGTGACGACCCTGGTCGACGGACTGGAGGCGAGCGGCAGGGTACGACGCGTACCCGACCCCACCAACCGCCGGGTCATCCGCATCGAGCTGACGGAGGACGGGGGACGGGTGCTGCGGGAACTGCACGGCGCACGCCGGGAGGCCGCGGAGGACATCCTCGCGCCGCTCACCGACGAACAGCGCGCGGTGCTGGGCGGGCTGCTGGACACGCTGGTCGACGGCGCTTCTGCCCCCGGTGACGGAGTCGATGCCGGCCGGGGTGCGGGACGCGCCTGCTGACCGTCCACCGATGGCCTGCTGACTGCCTGCTGACTGCCTGCTGCGGAAAGTCCAACCCCTGGCCACTTCCGTCCCTTGTTCCCCGGTCGGCCCCCTAGGAGGGTGACAGCGCGGCGACCCCGCGCTCCCCCACCGAGGAGGTCCGATGCACGACGATCACGCGACACCGGAATCCGGAGCCGAACCCGACGAGAATCCTCAAGGCCGCTCCCGGCGCTCGGTACTGCGCACGGCAGGCGTCACCGGAACAGGACTGGGCCTGGGACTGGGCCTCGGTTCGTTCGCCGGCGGCGGCGCGGCGCACGCCGCCGGAGCCGCGGCGCCTGCGGAGACCGCCGCGGACGGCGAACCGGCCGCTCCCCCCGCGCGGGGCAGAACCATGATCGGCGTGCCGTTCGAACGGCGCGGGACCGTCCGGGTCGGGATCATCGGGCTCGGCAACCGCGGCGGCGGCATGATCGACCTGTTCCTGGCCCTCGACGGCGTCCGCGTGGTCGCGCTGTGCGATCCGGTCAAGGACAAGACCGCGACAGCCGCGGCCAAGGTGGTGGCCGCGGGACAGCCGGCCCCGGCGACGTACACGAAGGGCGAGCACGACTTCGTCGAGCTCTGCGCACGCGGTGACCTCGACTTCGTGTACGTGGCGACGCCCTGGGACCTGCATTTCGAGATGGCGCGTACGGCGATGCTCAGCGGCAAGCACGTCGGCGTGGAGTGTCCGGTCGCCATGCGGCTCGACCAGCTCTGGGAGCTGGTCGACCTCTCCGAACGCACCCGCAGACACTGCATGCAGCTGGAGAACTGTTGCTACGGCCGCAACGAGATGCGGGTCCTGCGCATGGCGCACGCGGGGAAGTTCGGCCGGCTGCTGCACGGCGCCGGGGCCTACAACCACGATCTGCGCGGCCTGATGTTCGACCCGGACTACTACGAAGGCCCCTGGCGGCGGCTGTGGCACACCCGGCTGCGCGGCGACCTCTACCCGAACCACGGCTTCGGTCCGGTCGCCAACTACATGGACGTCAACCGCGGTGACCGCGTCACCCACATCTCCAGCTTCGGCACCCCCTCGCTGGGCCTCGCCGAGTACCGCGCGGAGCACATGCCGCCGGGCGACCCGAGCTGGAAGGAGACGTACATCGAGAGCGACCGGACCATCAGCCTCGTACAGACCGCCAAGGGGCGGGTGATCCGGCTCGAACACGATGTGTCGACGCCCCACCCGTACTCGCGGATCAACAGCCTCGGCGGTACGAAGGGTGTGTTCGAGGACTACCCGGAGCGGATCTATATAGAGCCGGACCACACGGACGACGCCTGGGGCGACTTCTCGGCGTACGCGGAGTGGGACCACTGGCTGTGGAAGGAGCACTCCGACCCGCCCGGCGGCCACGGCGGGATGGACTACATCATGCTGTTCCGGCTGATGCAGTCCATCCGGCTCGGGCTGGTACCGGACTTCGACGTCTACGACGCCGCCACCTGGACCGCTCCGGTGCCGCTGAGCCACGCCTCCATCAAGGCGAACGGGGCACCGCAGGCGATCCCGGACTTCACCCGCGGTCTGTGGAGGAAGGAGCGGCCCGGCATGGACTCGCCGAAGCCGCAGGACGACCTTCGACAGGACGGGTGAGCTCTGCGTTGCTGGTGAGCACGCCCTGCACGGTCGTCAGGCGCCGGTCGTAGCACCCGTCCGAGCCGTACAGCCGGTAGCGCTCGCTCGTCGTGGCGACGGCGTGCCGCTGATCGCGCGGCACGTTCGCCGTGTAGGTCGCGTCGCCCGTGTAGCCGTCGTCGAGCCGGGACCACGCGGTGCGCCGGCCACCGCGGGTCTCGAAGACAGCCGCCCGGTCGCCCAGGGTGAGCACGGTCCGCAGCCGGTCGCCCGCGCCGAGCGTCGTGGTGCCGTCCATGGTGTACGTGCGGTCCGTACGGGTCGTCACGGCGGGCCCGCGCCCGTCCACGGTGACCTTCTCGTCGTCGGTCCAGGTCCCGTCGAGCGCGTCCGTGTTCTCGCCGTCGGTCCAGCGGTGCGCGGAGGTGCTCGCCAGCTCACGGTCGATCGTGGTCGCGACACGGCCGTGCGAGGTGTCGACGTACCCGGACACGGTCAGCCGGTGCCCGGCGACCGTGTCGAGCCGGTGCTCGGAACCGGGCGTGTACGTCGACGAGTTCGCGAGGTCGCCCGCCTTGTGGGTGGTGAGCTTCCCGGTGACGTGCGTGCTCTTCGCGTCCTGCCAGACGAGGACGTTCACCGGGGTGCTCCAGCCGCTCTGCCCCTCGGGAACGCCCACTACGGAGACGTCGATCCGGTGCGGACGGCCGTCGTTGAGCAGCCCCGCGAACGGGGTCAGGTCGTATTCGACGGGCTTGATGTCGAAGGCGCGCGGGCCCGGGATCACGTACCAGAGGAAGGGGTTGGACCAGCCGCCGGTCCACACGGTGGGGAACGGCGCGGCGATGCCCGCCAGTTTGCCGTCGACCGCTGTCTGCACCTCGCGGTAGGGGCCGGCGTCCGCCTTGCAGGAGTACGGAGCGGCGTCGGGCACGGTCAGGTACCAGTACTCCTCGCAGCCGCCGCCCGACCCCGTGGCGTACACCTCGGCGACGATGCGTTCGCTGTTGCGGGGCGTGGTGAGGGTGCCGTCCTGGAGGGTGAGGACGCGGTCGGGGGCCGCGGCGGCCTTGGCCGCGGCAGGCTTCTCGGCGGGGTGCGCCGGGTGTGCCGGGTCTGCCGGATAGAAGGTCAGAGTCACCTTGACGTCGATGATTCCGGTGTAGGTGTCGTCGACGACGTTCCCGATCAGCATCTCGACGTCGCGTGCGCCGCGGAACGTGTCGCTGTAGCGCGTGACGTCCTTCTCCACCGACCACTCGATGCCGTCGGGCGAGGGCTGCGGAGTGGACGTACGGAACACCTCGACACCGCCGACGTGCAGATACCCGAGCCGGTCGTACTGCCGCCCCTTGACCTTGCCGTCGAGGCGCAGCACGATCTTGCTCCAGCGGTCGCCGCAGCCGCGCGGGGGCGCGTACGTGCCCTTGTACGGCGTGAAGTCCCGGAACTGCGCCTCCGCGACGGTCACTTCGCAGGACGCCCCGGCGGGCCTGCTGACCGGCGGGGCGGCGGTCAGCGGGTCGCGCCAGTCGCTACCGAACTCGGCGGGCGGGTCGGCGAGCCGGGCGGCCGTCGGGGATTGCGCCGGCGGGGCCTGCGACGGCGGGACTTGCGTCGGCCGGGCGGCCTGGGCCGGACCCGCTCCGAGGAGGGTGCTCGCCACGAGGGTCGCTCCGGCGAGCATGGACATGATGATCCGTCTACTCATGAGCGGTGTTCTACGGGGAGTCGGCCCGGCCCGCAATGCCCCGTGGGACCGGAGCCCGGTGGTGAGGGGCCGTCAGGCTTTGAGGTTCGCCTTGTCGCCCATCACCACGAGCGGGTGCCGGTCCGGGTCGAGGGTGCGCAGCAGGTACTGCATGCCCGACTTGGACAGGCTCACGCAGGCCGACGTACCGCTGCCGTGGTCCATGTGCAGCCAGATGCTGCCGCCCTTGGACTGGCCCTGGGGACGGGTCGGGTCGTTGGGCGAGGTGCCCTTGACGCGGTTGTAGTCGATGGCGATGACGTAGTCGAAGTCGTGCCAGTGCGACTTGGCCCAGTAGTGCGGGGCCTGGAAACCCGAGGACTGCGTGTACGGGAGCCCGGCGCCGGGGTCGGCGAGGACACCGCCCGAGTCGCTGAGCGTGAACACCCCGACGGGGCTGCGCTTGTCGCCCTCGTTGTGGTCGGTCGTCCAGCCCTTCTTGCCGTTGTGCCCTTCCCAGCTGCGGGTCTTGTCCCAGGTGGAGCCGGACTTGGTGTAGAGGACGATCGTCGACTTCGCCGAGTCCTTGCCCTGTCCGTAGACCGCCACGACCTGCCGGGAGTTCGCGGGGATCTGCTTCTGCAGCTTGTCCCCCACGTCGGGGATGCGCTTGAGGTCGACCGTGCGCGCCTGCCGGGAACCGTCCCCCGCCTGCCCGTTGCTCTTCTTCCCGCCGCCGTCGTCCGAACCGCCGCAGGCCGCCAGTGGCAGGACCAGGGCGCCCAGGACCGCGGCCAGGGCCGTCGTGCGCATCCCTCCGTTTATGTGCATACCGTCCATCGTCGCACCACGACGCGGCCGATCGGGCCCACCCCCTCGGCCTGGCGGTCATATCCGGGCGGTCCGGGCCGAATCTTTGCCCCACGACGGAAAAGCGTTTGCCTGCGACCACGCTGCGACGCGAACCTTGCACGGTTTGTTGCCTCCGCACCTCCGTACTACGAGCCCTTTGGGACGTCATGCAGATTCAAGACCTTCCGTATCCCGACCCGGGTGTGCCGGACGCACGCTCGGGGCCCCGATTCCTGGTGTGGCTCGGCCGGAATCAGCTCGGCGGACAGCTGAAGGCCCTGGTCTGGGGGCTGCTGCACTTCCTGTCCGTGTCCGCACTGCCCTTCTGCGTCGGCTTCGCCGTCCAGGCCGTCGTGGACCGCTCCGGAGCACGACTGGCCCTCGCGGGCGGGCTGCTCGCCCTGTGCGGCTTCGGTATCGCCCTGGGCGACACCATGCTGCACCGGGCCGCGGTCACCAACTGGATCACCGCGGCCGCGCGCGTGCAGCAACTGCTGGCACGCAGGACCGCCCTGCTGGGCTCTGCGCTGACCCGACGCGTCGCGGCCGGTGAGATCGTGGCGGTCTCCACGGGCGACGTCGAGAAGATCGGTTGGTTCGTGGAAGCCGTGTCGCGGTTCACCGCGGCCGCGGTGACCGTCGTGCTCGTCTGTGTCGCCCTCGTCGTCTACCAGCCGGCGCTCGGCGTCGTCGTCGCCGTGGGCCTGCCCGTCCTGGCGCTGTCGGTGCTGCCGCTGCTGCCCCGGGCCACCCGCCGCGCCGACTTCCAGCGCGAGAGGGCGGGACGCGCCACCGAGCTGGCTTCGGACACCGTCGCGGGCCTGCGCGTGCTGCGCGGGATCGGCGGCGAGGAACTGTTCCTCGACCGCTACCGCCGCGCCTCGCAGGAGGTCCGGCACGCCGCCGTGCGCAGCGCCCGCATGTGGGCGCTGATCCACGCGATCCAGGTCTTCCTCCCCGGTCTGCTGCTGATCGTGGTCGTCTGGCACGGCGTGAACCTGGCCCGCGAGGGCCGGATCACCGTCGGCGAGATGGTCACCGTCTACAGCGCGGTCATGATCCTCACCTACCCTCTGCGGCACTTCACCGAGATCGCGATGGCGTACTCCTTCTCCCGGCCGTCCGCCAGGCGCGCGGCGCGGGTGCTGTCGCTCGAACGGGCCACGGACGGCGAGGGATCGCGCGAGGCCGTCGTGCCGACCGGTGACCTGTACGACCCCGCGACCGGTCTGCTCGCGCCCGCGGGACGGCTGACCGCCGTGGTGTGCGGCGACCCGGACGCCGCGGGCGAACTGGCCGAACGCCTCGGCGGTCATACGGCGGAGTCCTCTGAGCTGCCGTCCGCGCTGGTCGGAGGCGTACCGCTCGACGAACTGCCCCTGCGCTCCGCGCGCAGTGCCGTCCTCGTCCAGGACAAGGATCCGGTCCTGCTCTCCGGCACACTGCGCGAACTGCTCGACGTGCCCTCCTCCGGAGACGTCAGTCCCGAGGAGGCGCTGTCCGCGGCCCAGTGCGGCGACGTCCTGGACGCGCTGGCCCAGGGTTCGCTGGACGCCGACGACCCGATGGACGCCCGGATCACCGAACGCGGCCGGTCCCTGTCCGGCGGCCAGCGCCAGCGTCTCGCCCTGGCCCGGTCGCTGGTCACCGCCCCGGGCGTACTGGTCCTGGACGAACCGACGTCCGCGGTCGACTCGCACACCGAGGCGCGGATCGCCGACGGGATCCGCGCCCTGCGGCAGGGGCGCACGACGGTGGTCCTCACCTCGTCGCCGTTGCTCCTGGACCGCGCGGACCGGGTCGTGCTCGTCCACGAGGGCGAGGTGGCGGCGGTCGGTGTGCACCGCGAACTGCTGCACAGCGAAGCGCGGTACCGCGCCGTGGTGACCCGTGAGACCGACGACGAGGCCGCCGAACAGGAACTGACACAGCTGCGGGAACTGGAAGAGATCGAGGAGACGGCATGATCGGCGTAGCGCCACCGGCCTACGATCCGGCGGCCCCGACGACGGCAGAGACCCTGCCCGTCGGCGCCACCGCGACCGTACGCGCCTACGTGGCCGAACTGTTCCGGCGGCATCGCCGGACCTTCCTGGTGCTCGTCACCGTCAACACGGTCGCCGTCGTCTCCTCGATGGTGGGCCCCTATCTGCTGGGCTCCCTGGTCCAGCACGTCTCCGAAGGCACGACCGCCGCGCGCGAACTGCACCTGGAGCGCACCGTCGCGCTGTTCGCCCTCGCCCTGGTCGTCCAGGCCGTGTTCGTGCACCAGGTGCAACTGCGCGGGGCCATGCTCGGCGAGCGGATGCTGGCCGACCTGCGCGAGGACTTCCTCGTACGGGCCGTGGGACTGCCGCCCGGCGTCCTGGAGCGGGCCGGCACGGGCGATCTGCTCTCCCGGATCACCACGGACATCGACCGCCTCGCCAACGCCATGCGCGAGGCCGTGCCGCAGCTCGCCATCGCCGTGGTGTGGGTGGCGCTGCTGCTCGGCGGACTCGTCGTGACCGCGCCGCCACTCGCGCCGGCCGTACTGGTCGCCCTCCCGATCCTGCTGATCGGCTGCCGCTGGTACTTCAAGCGCGCCGCGTCCGGCTACCGCTCCGAGGCGGCCGGTTACGCGGCCGTGGCCGCCGTGCTCGCCGAGACCGTGGACGCCGGGCGCACCGTCGAGGCCCACCGCCTGGGCGAGCGCCGCATCGCTCTGTCGGACCAGCGGGTCAAGGAGTGGACTGCCTGGGAGCGGTACACCCTCTGGCTGCGGTCGGTGCTCTTCCCGGTCGTCAACGCCACCCACACCACGGTCCTCGGCTCGGTCCTCATGATCGGCGGATACTTCGTCCTCCAGGGCTGGATCGACGTGGGCCAGCTGACGACGGGCGCCCTGATCGCGCAGATGCTCGTCGACCCGGTGGGCCTGATCCTGCGCTGGTACGACGAGCTGCAGGTGGCCCATGTCTCGCTGGCACGGCTGGTGGGCGTCCGCGAGATCGAGCCGGACGCGGGGGACGGGGCCCTGGCCCCCGAGGGGCGTGACGTGCACGCCGACGAGGTGCACTTCGGCTACCGGGCGGGCGTCGATGTGCTGCGCAAGGTCTCCCTGGAAGTCGCGCCCGGCACCCGGCTGGCCCTGGTCGGCCCGTCCGGCGCGGGCAAGTCCACGCTCGGCAGGCTGCTCGCCGGGATCTACGCGCCCCGCACGGGCCAGGTCACCCTGGGCGGCGCCGAACTGTCCCGGATGTCCGCGGAACGGGTCCGCTCCCACGTGGCCCTGGTCAACCAGGAGCACCACGTGTTCGTGGGCGCCCTGCGCGACAACCTGCTCCTCGCCCGCACGGGCGCGGGCGACGCCGAGCTGTGGGCCGCCCTCGGCGCGGTCGACGCCGCCGGGTGGGCGCGGGCGCTGGACGACGGACTCGACACAGAGGTCGGCTCGGGCGGTGTCGCGCTCACGCCCGCCCAGGCCCAGCAGATCGCGCTCGCACGGCTGGTGCTCGCGGACCCGCACACGCTGGTCCTGGACGAGGCCACCTCGCTCCTCGACCCGCGGGCGGCCCGGCACCTGGAGCGTTCCCTGGCCCGGGTGCTCGACGGCCGCACCGTGGTCGCCATCGCCCACCGGCTGCACACCGCGCACGACGCGGACGTCATCGCCGTCGTCGAGAACGGCCGCATCAGCGAGCTCGGCAGCCACGACCAGCTGGTCGCCGCGGACGGCGCGTACGCGGCGCTGTGGCGGTCCTGGCACGGGTGAACGGGGACGTGGGCGGGCCGGCCCGGCGGCGCTCCGGCCGCTGGGCTCGGACGCCCCGGGACGCCCGCCGGTGACCGGGCCGGTCCGTCGTGGCGCCGCGCCCGGCGGCCGGCCCTCCCCCACGCTCGTCCGAGCGGGCCGACGCGCCCGGCCGGGCTCCGTGACGTTGCGCGGTGTCGCAGGTGGGTGGAAGTGTGGAGGTCGGCACCGGCTCGGGGAGCGCCCGGGAACCGCCCGGTTCCACGTGTTCCGTACGGGCGAGGCCTGGGCCGAGCGGTCCGCGTACCCGCCGCCGTACGCGGTGACAGCAGGCCGGCCCGCACCACCTGGAGGTACCCGTGGACAGTGCCGACGGTTGGGGAGACGATGTCTACCAGCCCGACGGATCCGAGGTTCAGGACGACGCCGGACTGCTCGACGCCGAGGACACACTCGAAACGGACGGTGTGAGCGACCCTCTGGACCGCGGCTGGTCCCCTCCGGAACGCCCATGGGCGGTGGAACGCAACGACGTGACAGCGGCCGAGCGCCATCGCGGCGAAACCCTCGACGAACGTCTCGCCGAAGAACTCCCGGACATAGCGGCACCCGACGGCGACGGCATCGGAGACTGCCCCGACTCGGACGGCGAACCCCTGGACAACGAAGTGGGCACCCTCCGCTCCGGGCGCCTCGTGGCCCCCGGAGAAGGAGCGCACGAGGACGGGGAGAGCGGGCTGGTCGCCACCGACGTGGGCATCGACGGAGCCGCCGCCTCGGCGGAGGAGGCCGCCATGCACATTGTGGACGAGGACTCCCTGTCCGGCTGACCGCGTCCTGCCCGCTGCCCTGTCCGAGCACCCCTCCCCCACGCAAGGAGCACTCATGCAGCAGGACAAGCACCCCGACTACCACTCCGTCGTCTTCCGTGACCGAGCCGCCGGGTACGCGTTCCTGACCCGGTCCACCGCCGCCAGCGACCAGACCATCGAGTGGGACGACGGCCGGACGTACCCCGTCGTGGACGTGGAGATCTCCTCGGAGAGCCACCCCTTCTACACGGGCACGGCCAGGACCGTGGACACCGAGGGACGGGTCGCCCGCTTCGAGAAGCGGTACGGCGGCGGAGGCCAGGACAAGGCGTCGGGCGACGCGTCCTGACCCGTCCGGAAGGGGTGCTGCCCGGCGGCGGGTGACAGCTGCGCCGTGCCCGCCGGCCGCGCCCCTGCTCCCGGTCGCGCGGTCGCCCGGGCGCCTCGGCCTCAGATGAAGTTGAGCGCGGCCGCGCCGCCCACTCCGCCCAGCACCATGAACGCCGGCATCAGCACCTTCAGCTCCACCCAGCTGCCCGCCCTGAACCGCAGCGCCTTGGGCGGTCCGATCGGGTACCAGCGCTTGCGGCCGACCGGGATCGGCCACAGGATCGGGCAGCCCGACACCGTCAGCGCGTCCCCGATGTCGTGCACCAGCGCGCCCAGGACGATCGGCAGTCCGAGCCACAGGTACTCCTGGCCCGGCGCGGTGAAGAGCCAGTCGGCTCCGTTGCCCGGCTTGTCCAGCACTCCCGCGATGATCCACGCACTCGTCGCGGCCAGCAGCCAGACCAGGACGTCGGCGCTTGAACCACGCGTCGCCCGCCAGAGCAGCCCTTCGATGGCGAGCACCATGTGCACGAACAGAAGTCCCAGAACCGCCCAGCGGCCTCCGGTGATCGCGGCGACCGAGGCTCCGGCCCCGATCAGCACGGCCCACAGCCAGGTGTGCGTCAGTGTGCGGTGCCCGCCCGAGCGCCGCGGGTCGCCGGGCTTCCTCGTCCCCCTGTAGACGGCGTACGAGAGCTTGTCGACGATCTCGCACAGGCCGCGTGAGACCGGTCCGAAGGCCCGCGAGATGGTGGCGGCCTTGTGGTCCAGATCCGGGGCGAGGGCGGCGCCCGCGCAGATCAGCGCCCCGGCCAGAAGCACCGGCCACGGCATCGTGTGGCCGGAGGCGGCCGCCGCCGCTCCGACGCCCAGCCAGGCCGCCGCCCCGGACAGTGAGTGTGCTGGTCCCATCATGGCCGTGCCCCGCCCCATTCTTCTTGTACTGACTGCCAGTTGTCGCAGTGAGCTGACACCTGGTCGGCGACACAGCGTAGCGTTCGTGATCTTCGGCCTCGCATCCGATTCCCTCATCGGGTGCGATGACAGGCAAGATGGGTGTGTGACCCTTATCGATCAGCTGCCGCAGACCGCAGATCCCGACGCCCTCTACGAAGCCTTCGAGTCGTGGGCCGGGGAACGCGGTCTCACGCTCTATCCGCACCAGGAGGAGGCGCTGATCGAGGTGGTCTCGGGTGCGAACGTGATCGTGTCGACCCCCACCGGGTCCGGCAAGAGCATGATCGCCGCGGGTGCGCACTTCGCGGCGCTCGCCCGGGACGAGGTCACCTTCTACACCGCGCCGATCAAGGCGCTCGTCTCGGAGAAGTTCTTCGAGCTGTGCAAGATGTTCGGCACCGAGAACGTCGGCATGCTGACCGGCGACGCGTCCGTGAACGCGGACGCCCCGGTCATCTGCTGCACCGCCGAGGTCCTTGCCTCGATCGCGCTGCGCGACGGCAAGCAGGCCGACGTCGGCCAGGTCGTGATGGACGAGTTCCACTTCTACGCCGAGGGCGACCGCGGCTGGGCCTGGCAGATCCCGATCCTCGAACTGCCGCAGGCCCAATTCATCCTGATGTCGGCGACGCTCGGCGACGTCTCCATGTTCGAGGAGGATCTGACCCGGCGCACCGGCCGTCCCACCTCGGTGGTCCGCTCGGCGACCCGTCCCGTCCCTCTCTCCTACGAGTACAAGCTGACTCCGCTCACCGAGACACTCACCGAGCTCCTGGAGACGCGGCAGGCGCCCGTCTACATCGTGCACTTCACCCAGGCGCAGGCCGTGGAGCGGGCGCAGGCGCTGATGAGCATCAACATGTGCACGCGCGAGGAGAAGGACCAGATCGCCACGCTGATCGGCAACTTCCGCTTCACCACCAAGTTCGGCCGCAACCTCTCGCGCTACGTACGGCACGGCATCGGTGTGCACCACGCCGGCATGCTGCCCAAGTACCGCCGCCTGGTCGAGAAGCTGGCGCAGGCCGGTCTCCTGAAGGTCATCTGCGGCACCGACACCCTCGGTGTCGGCGTCAACGTGCCCATCCGTACCGTGCTGTTCACCGCTCTGGCGAAGTACGACGGCACGCGTGTGCGGACCCTGCGCGCGCGGGAGTTCCATCAGATCGCGGGCCGGGCCGGCCGGGCCGGTTTCGACACGGCGGGTTTCGTCGTGGCGCAGGCTCCCGAGCACGTCGTGGAGAACGAGAAGGCCCTTGCCAAGGCCGGCGACGACCCGAAGAAGCGTCGCAAGGTGGTGCGCAAGAAGGCCCCGGAAGGCTTTGTGGGCTGGACGGAAGGCACGTTCGAGAAGCTGATCTCGTCCGATCCGGAGCCGCTGACCTCGCGTTTCCGGGTCACTCACACGATGCTTCTGTCCGTGATCGCGCGGCCCGGCAACGCCTTCGCCGCGATGCGTCATCTGCTGGAGGACAACCACGAGCCGCGCAAGCAGCAACTGCGGCACATCAGGCGGGCGATCGCCATCTACCGCTCGCTCCTCGACGGCGGAGTCGTGGAGAAGCTCGACACACCCGACGCGGAAGGGCGCATCGTGCGCCTCACCGTCGACCTGCAGCAGAACTTCGCCCTCAACCAGCCGCTGTCGACCTTCGCCCTTGCCGCCTTCGACCTCCTGGACCCGGAATCGCCTTCGTACGCCCTGGACATGGTGTCCGTCGTGGAGTCCACGCTGGACGACCCGCGGCAGATTCTCGCCGCCCAGCAGAACAAGGCCCGCGGCGAGGCCGTGGGAGCGATGAAGGCGGAAGGCATCGAGTACGAGGAGCGCATGGAGCGGCTCCAGGACGTGTCGTACCCCAAGCCGCTCGAAGAGCTGCTCTTCCACGCATACGACACCTACCGCAAGAGCCACCCGTGGGTGGGCGACCACCCGCTCTCCCCGAAGTCCGTCATCCGCGACATGTACGAACGGGCCATGACCTTCACCGAGTTCGTGACCCACTACGAACTCGCCCGCACCGAGGGCATCGTGCTGCGCTACCTGGCGAGCGCCTACAAGGCCCTTGACCACACCGTCCCGGACGACCTGAAGTCGGAGGACCTGGAGGACCTGATCGCCTGGCTCGGCGAGATGGTGCGGCAGGTCGACTCCAGCCTCCTCGACGAGTGGGAGCAGCTCGCCAACCCCGAGGTGATGACGGCCGAGGAGGCCCAGGAGAAGGCCGACCAGGTGAAGCCGGTCACGGCCAACGGGCGCGCCTTCCGGGTCCTCGTCCGCAACGCCATGTTCCGGCGCGTCGAACTCGCCGCCCTCGACAACGTCGCCGAACTCGGAGAGCTCGACTCCGACGCGGGCTGGGACGCCGACGCGTGGGGCGAGGCCATGGACGACTACTGGGACGAGTACGACGACCTCGGCACCGGCCCCGACGCGCGCGGTCCCAAGCTCCTGCTCATCGACGAGCAGCCGGAGAACGGTCTGTGGCGGGTCCGGCAGACCTTCGCCGACCCGAACGGCGACCACGACTGGGGCATCAGCGCGGAGATCGACCTCGTGGCCTCCGATGCCGAGGGGCGTGCCATCGTCAAGGTCACCGCCGTCGGCCAGCTGTGAGCACAGGAGAACGCGACACATGACGAACCCAGCGGAACGACTCGTCGATCTGCTCGACCTGGAGCAGATCGAGGTCAACATCTTCCGTGGCCGCAGCCCGCAGGAATCCCTGCAACGGGTCTTCGGCGGACAGGTCGCCGGCCAGGCCCTGGTCGCCGCCGGCCGCACCACGGAACCGGAACGGCCCGTGCACTCCCTGCACGCGTACTTCCTGCGTCCGGGCCGGCCGGGCGTGCCCATCGTGTACCAGGTCGAACGCGTACGGGACGGACGGTCGTTCACCACGCGCCGCGTCACCGCCGTGCAGCAGGGCCGCACGATCTTCAATCTGACCGCCTCCTTTCACAAGCCTGAGGAAGGGAGCTTCGAGCACCAGCTGCCGCCGGCTCGTGAGGTCCCGGATCCGGAGTCGCTCCCGAGCGTCACTCAGGAGATCAAGGAACATCTGGGCGCGCTCCCCGAGACGCTGGAGCGCATGGCCCGGCGCCAGCCCTTCGACATCCGCTACGCGGACCGGTTGCGCTGGACACCGGAGGAGATCGAGAACGCGGAGCCGCGCAGCGCCGTATGGATGCGCGCGGTCGGGCCGCTGGGCGACGACCCGCTGGTCCACACCTGCGCGCTCACCTACGCGAGCGACATGACTCTCCTGGACGCCGTCCGTATCCCGGTGGAACCGCTGTGGGGCAGACGCGGTTTCGACATGGCCTCCCTGGACCACGCCATGTGGTTCCACCGGCCGTTCCGCGCCGACGAGTGGTTCCTGTACGACCAGGAGTCCCCGATCGCGACGGGTGGCCGAGGGCTGGCCCGGGGGCGGATCTACGACCAGGAGGGACGCCTGCTCGTTTCCGTCGTCCAGGAAGGACTGTTCCGCAAGCTGGAGGACTGACCGGGCGCCGGGCGCCGGGCCCCCGGTTCAGAGGTTTCTGCGCCGCAGCCAGCCGAGGAGCCGCCCGGGGCGTCCCGGTTCGTCGATCGCGGGTCGTACCTCGGCCGGCCGTCGTACTACGGCCGGGTGTGGCGCGGCGGCCGAATGCGGCGCTGCAGCCGGACGCGTTGCTCCGGCAGCATGCACTGCACCGGCTGAATGTACTGCTCCGGCAGGATGCACTGCGCCGGCAGAGTGCCGTCCCTCGGACGGATGCCGTCCGCCCGGACGGTGCCGTACTTCCGCGGGGCGCCGCTGTTCTCCCGGACGTCGCTGCCCGGCCGGACGTCGCACCGCGGCCGGGTGCCGCAGCTCGGCGGCTTCACGCAGGTCGGCGGGCTGCCGGTGGTCGACCCGCGTGCGGTGTTCCCCGGGAGGCGTCGGCCGGTCGTGCCCCGCTTCCGGGGTCCCGGTCTCCGCCGTCGGTCGCGGGGCGGCCCGGCGGTCGCGTGCCTCCTCCAGGCCGTTCGCCAGGTCGGCCCGGAGCCAGCTGATCTCGTCCGGATCCGTCGCTGTCATGATCCGGGCCGTGATGAGGGCGGCGGGCGAGTCGGGCGCACCGTGGGTGGTCTGTTCGGGCCGGTAACGGTCCATGTAGGCCCGCTCATAGGGATCGGGGACGATCTCGGCGACCTGAACGGGGTCGAGCAGCGACGCCACGACCGCGGCACGCGCCCACGGGTCCTCGTTCTGCCGAAGCAAAAATCCGAGGTGCCGACCCCGCCAGTTCCGGGCCCGCAGGTCGAGCCCCGTCTCCAGCTGGGCGCGCAGGGTCTCGGGCACACGGCCATTCAGCAGGGGCGCATGCTTCTTGTCGTCGGCGAACTGCCGCAGCTCCTCTGCCAGATACAGCCACACCACGGCGCGATACCGGTTCAAGTAGAACTTTACGGGCACGACCAGGCCCAGGCGGGCAAAGCGGGTGAACCGGGCGGTCGTGACGCCCATGAGGGCCGCGCCCTCCGAGGTGCCGACTGCTTTGACCCGTTCCCGCAGGGTCTCGGGGAAGCCGTCCTCGGCCTGCACCCTGTCGATTTCCTCGCGGGTGACGCGATGGCCTCCGCCGCCCTCGTCAGGCACGGTGCGGATGCGCCCCAGCCGTACGGCGAGGTCGAACTCGCCCCGCTTGAGCCCCAGCTCCCGCGCGGCGCGGCTCTGCGCGAGTGTCGAGGCCTGTGCCGAAGTCACACCGTCAGCCCCATTCGGACCAGGCATGACGGACTGTGGGATGGTCGGCACAACGGACTGTGCGGCGGTCTGCACGACGGACTGTGCGACGGTCGGCGTGGCTGACTGCGTGATGGTGTTGCCGGACATGATGGTTCTCCCCCGTGCAGCGATGTGCGTTGCGTGCGCTTGCTTCGGGAAAAACCGTAGCCGGTTCGCCGCGTCTCGCGCCGAGCCTGTGGATAACTTCGATCGCGATGACGTCTGTGCAGGTCAGATGTCTATGGTGGGCGAGTGTTCCGGATGTCGGGCATCGACATGCAGGTGCTCGCCGACGCGATTGACGAGCAGGGTCATCTCGTACGCGACCTGGCCGATGTCGGCTTCGGCCGCGCTGAGCACGCACAGACAGCTGCCGGTGCCGGCCGCCGTGACGAAGAGCACCGCGTCATCGAACTCGATCATGGTCTGACGGACCCGGCCCGCGCCGAAGTGCCGGCCCGAGCCCTTGGCCAGGCTGTGCAGGCCGGATGAGACGGCGGCGAGATGTTCGGCGTCCTCCCGCCGCAGACCTGTGCTCGCACCGGTCACCAGACCGTCGTTGGACAGCACGAGTGCGTGGCGTATGTGCTCGACACGCTGGGTCAGGTCGTCGAGCAGCCAGTCAAGTCCCCGGTTCTCCGCCATGATCCGTCTCCCCGTGATGTGTGGCTCCCCCGGGCCGGAGGATCCGATCGACCAGCCTTCACCACCGTCGCCGTCCGGGCAAGGAGGATAGGGGCATGGCACACAAGATGACCGATGAGGAATGGCGGGCGTTCGTCTCGCACGGAACCCGCACGGGCAAGTTGTCGACCGTCCGGGCCGACGGGCGCCCGCATGTGGCACCGATCTGGTTCGTGCTCGACGGCGACGACCTGGTCTTCAACACGGGAAAGGACACCGTCAAGGGGCGGAATCTGGCTCGGGACGGCCGGGTGGCCCTGTGCGTGGACGACGACCGGCCTCCGTTCGCGTACGTCGTCGTCCAGGGGCAGGCCCGCATCTCGGAGGACCTCGACGACGTCCGGCTCTGGGCGGGCAGGATCGGCGGCCGGTACATGGGTGAGGAACGCGCCGAGGAGTTCGCGGCCCGCAACGGCGTACCCGGTGAACTCGTCGTACGCGTGCGGATCGAGAAGGTTCTCGCGGAGGGATCGGTCTCCGACTGACCTCCGGGACGGGTTGGGCCGCACCGGCTGAGCGGTACAGGCTGAGCACTCGGTCGGCCGCGGTCGGCCGACCAAGTCCTCCAGCCGAGCCGACCGGGTCCGCCAGCCGACCGGATCCCCGAGCGGAGCGGGTCCGTCAGCCGACCGGATCCCCAAGCCGACCGGGTCCGTCAGCCGGTCGGCTCGGTCAGCTGGCGGGCTCCTCGGTGCGGTCCGTCAGCCGACCGAGTCGAGGAGCCGGGCGGTGTGCATCCGTCCGGCGTACTCGACGAGACGTACCAGCACCTCCTTTCCCGAGTCGCGGTCACGGGCGTCGCAGAGCACCACGGGGGTGCCCCGGTCGAGGTCGAGGGCCCGTGAGACTTCGTGGGCGCCGTACGTGCGTGCGTCCGTGAAGCAGTTGACCGCCACCACGAAGGGGATGCGCCGGTGTTCGAAGTAGTCCACCGCCGGGAAGCAGTCCTCAAGCCGGCGGGTGTCCGCAAGGACGACGGCGCCGAGGGCTCCTTGTGACAGCTCGTCCCACAGGAACCAGAACCTGTCCTGGCCCGGCGTTCCGAACAGGTAGAGCGACAGGCCGGACCTGATGGTGATGCGCCCGAAGTCCATGGCGACGGTCGTCGTCGCCTTCCGGTCCACGCCGCCGGTGTCGTCCACCGACCGGCCGGCCTCACTGAGCAGTTCCTCGGTGCGCAGCGGTCTGATCTCGCTGACCGCGCCCACCAGGGTGGTCTTGCCGACGCCGAAGCCGCCGGCGACGAGGATCTTCAACGCCAGGGCGGCCGTCTCACCGCTGGTGCCATCGGAGTGTTCAGGGACCATCGCTCACTTCTTTCGGGTTCGCCGGTGTCGGTCGACGTCTACAGGGCCCTCAGTCCGTCGATGACCTCGCGCAGGATGCGCTCGTCGGGCAGGTGCGCGGGCGGCACCGGGCGGCTGACCGTCACGCGGCCCAGCTCCAGCAGGTCGCCCAGGAGTACGCGCACCACACCCACGGGCAGATCGGTGTCCGCGGCCAGTTCGGCGACGGACTGGGTCTCGGCCCGGCAGAGTTCGACGAGGGCCCGGTGCTCCGGCCCGAGGGCGGCGGTGTCCGCACCGGTCGCGGGCGCCGCGGTGTCGAGTGCGACGAGTGCTATCAGGTCGAATCGCACCCCGGCGGGTCCCGGCTCGGTGCGTCCACCCGTCATGGCGTACGGGCGGACGAGAGGCCCGGCCTCGCTGTCGTACCACTGGCTGCCCGGCTGCTCGGGGGCGGCTGCCCGGTCCTCGGCCATGAACTCCGGCTCCCGCTCACCGGGCCGCGGGCGGACGGGCGCCCGCACGGGGAGCCGAGTGAAGGTGCTCGCCCACCTGTCTGACCAGGCGTGCCATCTCGTAGGCGATCAGGCCGATGTCGGCCGTCACACCGCTCAGGACGGCGAAGCAGGACCCGTCTCCGGCGGCCACCACGAACAGGAAGCCGTCGTCCATCTCCACCATGGTCTGGCGTACTCCGCCGGCTCCGAAGTGGCGGCCCGCACCCTTGGCCAGGCTGTGGAAACCGGAGGAGACCGCAGCGAGGTGTTCCGCGTCCTCGCGTCCGAGGCCGGTGGACGCGCCCATCGCGAGCCCGTCGTTGGAGAGCACGACAGCATGCCTCACCTCGGCGACCCGCAGCACCAGGTCGTCCAGCAGCCAGTCGAGTTCGCCGGACCGTGCCGCGGTCCCCGGATCCGGATCCTGGATCATGTGAGGTCTCCTTCGCTGCTGTCTCTGCCCTCTGCGGGGCCGAACCCGGCTCGGGGACCGGGGGAAGGTCCGCCGCCGCGGACCCACCCCGCGCGGTACGCCGTCATCCGGTCCCGTACCGCTTCGGGAGTGCGCTCGGCGTCCTCCCGGTGACGTGCCGGGTACGCGGGTTCCTCGGCGCGCTCTGCCCGCAGTTGCGGAGCGAGGCTGGCCTGACGTACGCGCCGCGGGAGTCCGTCGGACGCGTCGGACGGCTCGGCCTCGTCGGCGGAGGAACGGTGCAGGCGCAGGGTGATCACCTCGGGCGGGGGTCCGTCGTGCGAGCCGTCCGCCGAGGCCTCCGCCGGGGCGGCCACGGGCGGGACGAGTGCGGGTCGTTCGATGTGGGCCTCCACGGAGTCCTGTCGTGGGGCGGGGTCCACGGAGTCCTGTCGGGGAGCCGGCCCCACAGGTTCCTGTCGGGGAACGGGACCGGGCACGCGCGCGTACCGGCGTCCGGCAGCTTGTCCGGGAGCTCGTTCGACCGGCTGTTCCAGTGGCCGTCCGGCAGTTCGCCGGGGAGGCGGTCCAGCAGGTCGCCCGGCCTTGCCGCGACGAGTATCGGAACGTTCCTCCGTACTCGTGTGCAACAACGCGGTGGGCAGGAGGATGACCGCGGTGGTGCCTCCGTAGGGCGAGGTCCGCAGGTGCACCTTGATGCCGTGGCGGGCGGCGAGCCTGCTCACCACGAAGAGGCCGAGCCGGTCGCTGTCGAACAGGTCGAGTGCCTGGGACTGCTCGATACGGCGATTGGCTTCGTCGAGGGTCTCCTTGCCCATGCCAAGACCCCGGTCCTCGACCTCCACGGCGTATCCGTTGCCGACCGGTTCGCCGGTGACCCGCACCCTGGTGTGAGGCGGGGAGAACTGGGCGGCGTTCTCGACGATCTCGGCCAGCAGATGCGTGAGGTCGGCGATCGCGGCTCCGACGACCAGGGTCTCCGAGAGCTGTCGTACCTCCACGCGCGCGTAGTCCTCGACTTCGGAGACGGCGGCGCGCACCACGTTCGTCAGGGAGACCGGCATGCGCCACGCCCGGCCGGGGGCTGCTCCCGAGAGGATGATCAGGCTCTCCGCGTGGCGTCGCATCCGTGTGGTGAGGTGGTCGAGCCGGAAGAGGTCGCTCAGCTCGTTCGGGTCCTCGGAGCGTCGCTCCATGCTGTCCAGCAGCCTGAGTTGACGGTGAACGAGAACCTGGCTGCGGCGGGCGAGATTGACGAAGACACCGGAGATTCCGCCGGCGAGTTCCGCTCGTTCGACGGCCGCGTGCAGTGCGGCGCGGTGCACCGTGGTCAGCGCTTCCGCGACCTGCCCCGCCTCGTCCTCGGCGGGCGGCCCCGGCGGAGCCTCGGCACGGACGTCGATCTCCTCTCCGGCCCGCAGTCTCCGCATGGCGTTCGGCAGTTTGCGCCGCGCGATCTCCAGGGCGCTGTTGCGCAGGGTCACCAGTTCGACGACGAGGCCGCGTCCGATGCGTACGGAGATGACCAGTGAGGCGGCCACGGCTGCGAGCCCCAGGAGTACCGCGGCACCCGCGGGCGACAGCAGTCCGCGCCGGAGGGGATCGGCCCGGTTCGCGACGTCACGGCCGCCGTCCGATTCGATGACCCGCATGTCGTCCCGCACGCGCGCGTGGGCGGCGTTCCAGGTCTCCCCCGGCGAGGCCTGGATCGCCGCGGCGCCGGGCGGGGCGGTGAGCATCCTGTTTTCGACGACCGTCAGGTCGGCGTACGCGGCAGCCTCCGTGAGGGCCTGCCAGGCGGCTCGTTCAGGTCCGCGGAGATCGACGACAGCGGAGTCGGTGAGCAGCCTGCGCGTGTCCACGGCACCGGTGAACAGCCGCAGTCGCTGTCCGTCGAGGGCCCCTTCGAGGCGGGCACCGGCCAGCACCGTGTCCTCCTGTGCCAGGGCCTCGCCCGCGCGGGAGAACTCAAGCAGTACGCGCGCGTCGGAGCCGATCTCCGCGTCCTGGATGCCGGTGAGCGCACCGCCCACGCCGAAGGCCGCGGCGATGGTCCCGGTGTACCGCCTGTACGTCTCGTCCCACCCTGTGGTGCCGTCGAGTACGGCGGTCCGCAGGGCACGCAGCCGCTCCGCGCCGGTCACGAAGGTGTCGAGACGTGTGGCCACTTCGGCGGGAAGCTCCTCGCTGTCGGCGACGGTGCTGCCCTCTCCGAGGCGGAGTTCCGACACGGTCCGGTCGGTGCGCGCCGCCAGCTTCTTGAGGGCGCGCTCCCGGTCGGCCGAGGGGCGCGTGGCGTAGCGGACGGCTGCCACGCGTTCGTCCTGGAGCGCGATGACGGTTGCTGCGACCGGGGCGCGCACTTCGGAGTCCACGCGCTGCAACTGCCGCAGTCGTGTGACGTCCTGGGCCGTGGTGACGGTGGCGTGTGCCCACAGGGCCAGCAGGGAGACGACCGGGACCATGAGCAGGCAGACGATCTTCGCTCGCACGGTACGGGGCCGCAGACTCCAGTTCGTCGCGCGCGGGGGCGTGTCGACCGGTTCCGTGTCGTCGGTCCCCTCGGGGCCGGAGTCTTCGTCGGCCGGCGGTCCGGCATGCGCGCGGCGGCCCCGTGTCCGGGCCGTCGACGGCTCTGCGCCGTCTGTCGGGGTCCTTCGGGATGTACGCATGGCCTTCTCGCTCGGAGTGGTTCGGGGCGCGCCTTGTCGGGTCGTCGGTCCGGATCCGCCGTCAGGGGACGGCACTCGTGGGTGGCGTCGGACTCGTGGACGGTGTCGAGGAGAGGTCGTTTTCGCCGGGCCGCTGGGCCGACGCGGAGGCCTCGCGCTCGTCCGCTGTCGGGGAGAGCGCGACGAACGCCGACGTCAGGAAGAGATAGGACCCGAGGCCGACGGCGAGGGGGAAGACGAACTGCATCGCCGTGGCCCCGGGCAGGGCCTGTCCGGAGGGTGTGACGTGAACGCCGACCGCCGTCATCCCGGTGTAGTGCATGCTGCTGACCGCCCCGCCCATGACGAGCGAGGCGACGGCGACCGCGGCGGGCGAGCTGATGTTGAGCGCCGCCCACAGTGCGGCGGTCGCCGCGACCACGGCGATGGCCACGGAGACCCCGACGAGCAGCGGTTCGTAACTCACCTCTCCGTGCAGTCGCAGAGCGGCCATGCCCAGGTAGTGCATGCTCGCCACGCCCAGTCCGGTGGTCAGGCCGCCGAGGACGAGCGCGCGACCGCGGTCCCGGCCGTAGCCCACGGCGAAGACGCCCGCGCCGACGACGACGATCGCGACGAGCAGGCTGAGCACGGTGAGCGGCACGTCGTAGCGGATGTCGGTGCCCCTGACGCCGAAGCCGAGCATCGCCACGAAGTGCATGGTCCAGATCCCCGTACCGATCGCGGAAGCCGCGGTGAGCAGCCAGTTGCGGCGCGACCGGCCATAAGCGCCGAGCGCGCGGACCGTGCAGCGCAGCCCGAGCGCCGCGCCGATGCACGCCATGGCGTACGACAGCACGGGGGTCAGCCAGCCGAAGGTGGCGTGGTCCAGGTGTCCCATGGCCCCGGGACGCTAGTGGGGCCCGGGGCGCGCACAGGGGGCGCGTTTCGAAAGCTGCTGGAATATGGCGGAGAGGTGCGGGGGAACGATCGCGTCACGGTCGAACGTGTGCGCCGCCTCGCGTTTCGCGTCGCCGTTCGATCGGGTCGCTCACCGTGCGATGCGGGATCATGCGGTGCATGAGCGACGACCACACGCATGTCCAGGAATTCTTCTCGGCCCGCGCGGCCGGCTGGGACGACCGGTTCCCCGACGACGGCCCCGCTTACGCGGCAGCCGTCTCCGAGCTGGGGCTGCGGGAGGGCGATCACGTGCTCGACGCGGGCTGCGGCACAGGACGGGCTCTGCCGGCCCTCAGGGACGCCGTGGGGCCCTCCGGGGCGGTCCTCGGCGCGGACCTGACGCCGGCGATGCTGGAGGCGGCGGTACGGGCAGGGCGCGACCGGGCGGGGCAACTGCTCCTCGCCGACGTGTCCCGCCTGCCCCTGCGTGCGAAGTCGCTCCATGCCGTCTTCGCGGCCGGGCTCATCGCGCATCTTCCGGACCCCGCCGAGAATCTGCGGGAATTGGCGCGGGTCGTGCGGCCGGGCGGGGTCCTGGCGCTCTTCCACCCGATCGGCAGGGCCGCTCTCGCCGCGCGCCAGGGACGGCGGATCACCCCGGACGACCTGCGGGCGGAGGCCAGCCTCGGCCCGCTCCTGTCCGCCTCCGGCTGGCGCATGACGTCGTACGTGGACGAGGACGCCCGCTTCCTCGCCCTGGCCGTGCGCCGCCCCTGAAACGCCACCCGGAACCGCCCTGTTCACCGGGCCGACGAGGGCGTGCGGCGAGGGTTCACGACACCGCCCCCTTCTGGTGTCGAACTTTCAACTCTACGTTGAACTAAGACAGATGGGCGATGACCGAAGAAGCGGTACGCGGGGGAAGGTGGCCCGAATGTCCGGCACGATGGCTCGACTACGGAAGCT
Organism: Streptomyces sp. NPDC060205; assembly: GCF_042728395.1. Classification (NCBI taxonomy): domain Bacteria; kingdom Bacillati; phylum Actinomycetota; class Actinomycetes; order Kitasatosporales; family Streptomycetaceae; genus Streptomyces; species Streptomyces sp. NPDC060205. The sequence goes on along the minus strand of NZ_JBHWZP010000022.1, from coordinate 26,422 downwards.
CTTTTCACATCCACGGCCGGCTGGGTCCGAACACCCTGCGCCATCGGCGGGGCCCCGCCCCAGGAAGCAGACGCACAACTTGTTCGAAGCAGCCGCGGCCTACGTGGCGGCCGGCGTCGATGACGACCAGGACGGGGTCGAGGAGGCCGCGGCCTGGGTGTCACCGGAAGCTCTTTCGTTCGGTGTGAACGAGCTGGCGTGCCGGGCCGTCATCGCGCTCGCACGAGAACGCGACGAGTCGCCCACCGCGGTGGCCCGAACGCTCCTCGGCCTGCCCGTCGCCTGACGGGAGCGGAAGCGGAATCAGCGCGACCGCAGGTGGTCGTTTCGACCGTGTTCCGGAGCATGAGGGCAGGTCCCCGCGTGTTCCGGCCCCGTGACAACGGCCCCGGCGGGCATTAGGGTGCGCCGACGGATGTAGCGAGGGGAGGCTGGGATGGCCGTGACGGACGATGAGGCCGTCGCCGTTGAGGACGACGACGCACTGTATGTGCTGACGGCGGTGCTGTTGACGCCGGCGCAGTTCCCCAGCGTGCTGGGCGACGACTATCCGGAGGCCTGCGCCGCCCTCGGTCTCGCGCCCCTCGCCGACGGGTACGGGCTGGTGCTGGGGCAGGACGGCGACGGCGCGCGGTGGACCGTCGTCATCGACGACGTCTCGCTGGTGGCGGTCGCCATCGCTTCCTGGGACTGCGGCATGGAGTACGACCTGTCGCCGGACGAACGCTCGATGGTGGCCGCGCTGCCCGGATGGCCGCTGGCCGTGGCGGTCGCGGCGCCCGGTGTGCCCGCCCCTCACGATCCCCACCCCGACATCGCGGAACAGGCGCCGCTGTGTCCGCCGGACGCGTCCGCCTGGGGTGCGGCGCAGCGGCGCCTCGGCGCGGACGAGATCGCGCTGCAGTGGGCCGTCTGGCGCGAACAGATCGACGAGAGCGAATTCGCGGCCTCGGCGGACGAGGAGCCCGCTCCTGCTGACGGGACCGCACCGACCGGCGACCGGGCGGACGAAGACGGTGGCGACGGGGACGGCGGGCGGGCACCGCTCACCGGCGTCCAGCGCGTACTCTCCGAAGCGCACTCCTACGTGGACACTCCTCCGCCGCTCGGCCGCGTGCGCTCGTCCTTCGCCCCGGGGGACGCGCGGACGCTGCGCGCCGACGGTCCCGGCTGGTCGCTGGTGGCGCGGACCGACGACATCGCCTTCGTGCTGCTCGACGAGAAGCCCGGCGAGATCCTTCCGGTAGGCCGCGGACCCGAACTGCCCGGTCTCCTGGAGGCTCTGGACAAGATGGCCGTACGCCCGAACTGAACCCGGCGGGCCGCGGTGGTGCGCAGGCGGTGCCGACGCCGCTCGTGGGCCACACCATCGGCCGGCCCACGAGCGGCGACGAGGTCAGCTCCTGTGCGCTGCAGAGAAACTGCGCAAGAGGGAGCGTCCGAAGAGGATGTATTCGAAGAGGGTGTGCCGGTAGAGGAACTGAGTGAACGGTTGATGTGTCAGCGGCCGAGTTCCTTGCGGCCGACGCGGCGCAGCCTGCGCCGCTGCGAGGGGTCCAGCGTCAGATACGCCGCCGCGGGAACCCCCAGGACGATCAGCAGGGCGGCCCACCAGGGCAGCCAGAAGAGCAGGACGATGCCGACCGCGACACCGCCTGCGGCTATCTTCGCGTTCCTTGACATGTGCGTAGCCTCCTTAGCGGCCACTGCCGCTCTCTGTTCTGAGAACGGACCCGCGCTCCCGACGGTTCCGGACCACGCCCCTGATACGACCCTGAGGTGCACCCTTACCCGACCCTGAGAGGCGCCCCACCCGGGCCCGGTCGGGGCAAAGCCGGACGGGGAGGTGGACTTGGCACCCACCTTGAGCGAGAAGTGACTGGCATCACAAGCCGGACACTTGGTTCATCCTGCGCGGCGCTGTACCCTCGGCGACCTCCACCCCCGGTAGTCAAAATTGAGGAACACGCTCATCCCTGTGCAGAGGATTCCTGCCCCCACTCCCTCCGAGATCTCCGAACTGGCGCGCTGCTGCGCCGTCTTCCTCCCTGCCGACCCGGCCCGCACGGGCAGTGTCGCGTTCTGGCTGCCCGACGGCGAGGAGCCCCCGGCCGTCGGTCCCGGCTCTGGTCCCGGAGCCGACTCCGATCCCGACTCCGACTCGGCTTCCGAGTCAGGTTCCGACTTCGGTCACGGCTCCGTGGAGGAGCTGTCCGTCGTCCTCCCGTGCGAGGACGGGGTCGAGTTGGTGACGGTGTCGGCCGTCGTCCTGCCGGTGCGGACGGCGCTCCCGGTCCTCACGCGCGCGCGTGCCGCCGCGCGGACCCACGGTTCGACCGCCTTTTGGGGTGCCGCGGCCGTACTGGCGCTGCAGTTCGCCGCGCGCGGACTGCTGCTGCCCGGCCTGAGCTCCGGCGACCACGACGCGTGGCGCGCGGGACCTCTGGGCGCGCGGGACCTGGAGCGGATCCGTGAGCTGGCCGCCGCCATGCCGCCGCACGCCCACGCGGTCCCCGTCGACACGGCCGAACCACTGCGGCTGCCCGATCCGGAGTGGCTGCTGCGCGCCTTCCTCGACGCAGTCGCCGACACCCTCCCCCGCTCCCCCGCGGCGGCACTCGCCGCGGGCGGCCCGGCCTTCGCCGCCCGGGAACCGCAGCAGGTGCCCGAGCATCGCGCGTGGGCGGCCGATGTCGCGGCGGGCCACGACGCCGGCGTACGGATCTCGCTGCGCGTCGAGGTGCCGGGGCTCGCGTCGGCCGTGTCGGACGAGAACCGACTGCCGTTCCGTGCGGTGCTGCAACTGCACAGTGTCAGCGACCCGGCCCTGCTGGCGGACGCGGCCGAGGTGTGGAGCGGGTCGGCTCCGGCTTTCGGCCCGCGCGCGCGGATGGACGCCCTGCTCGCGCTGCGCCGCGCGGCCCGGGCCTGGGCACCGCTCACGCCGCTGCTGTCGGCGAGCGTGCCCGACTCGATCGAACTCGCCGACGAGGAGGTCACCGAACTCCTGGGCGAGGGGGCGCGATCACTCACGGCCGCCGGTGTGGAGGTGCACTGGCCCAGGGAACTGGCACACAAGCTGACGGCACGCGCGGTCATCGGCCCCCCGGACGACGAACAGGCAGGTACCGGACCGGCCTCGGACACGCCCTCCTTCCTTTCGGCCGACGCACTGCTGACGTTCTCCTGGTGGTTCGCACTGGGCGACCAGCAGTTGACGCGCCAGGAACTGGACCGGCTCGCCGAGGCGAACCGTCCGATGGTGCGGCTGCGCGACCAGTGGGTCCTCGTCGATCCGCAGGAGGTACGGCGCGCCCGTACCCAGCAGGATCACAAGCTGACGCCCGTCGACGCGCTGAGTGCCGTTCTGACGGGCTCCACGGAGGTCGACGGCCGCCGGGTCGACGTACGGCCCACGGGATGGCTGGCCACGCTGCGGGACCATCTGTCGGACCCGGAGGGGCAGGAGCCGGTCGGGCAGCCGTCGGCGCTGGCCGCGACCCTGCGCGACTACCAGCTGCGCGGCCTCAACTGGCTGGCCAGGATGACGTCCCTGGGACTGGGCGGCTGTCTCGCGGACGACATGGGCCTCGGCAAGACGATCACACTCATCGCGCTGCATCTGCACCGGCAGACCGACGAGTCCGCGGCGGGACCCACACTCGTCGTCTGTCCGACGTCTCTCATGGGCAACTGGCAGCGCGAGATCGAGAGGTTCGCTCCCGGCACTCCCGTCCGCCGCTTCCACGGGACCCGGCGGAGTCTGGAGGACCTGGCCGACGGTGAGTTCGTCCTCACGACCTACGGCACCATGCGCCTCGACACGGCACGTCTGGCGGACGCTTCCTGGGGCATGGTCGTCGCGGACGAGGCACAGCACGTGAAGAACCCGTACTCGGACACGGCCCGGCAGTTGCGGAAGATCGACGCACGCGCGCGTGTGGCGCTCACCGGCACGCCGGTGGAGAACAACCTCTCCGAGCTGTGGGCGATCCTCGACTGGACGACACCGGGTCTGCTGGGCAGGCTCGGCACGTTCCGCAACCAGTACGCGAAGGCCGTCGAGGGAGGACAGGATCCGGGGGCGGCGGACCGGCTCGCCCGGCTCGTGCGGCCGTTCCTCCTGCGGCGCCGCAAATCCGATCCCGGCATCGCACCGGAACTCCCGCCGAAGACGGAGACCGACCGCGCGGTGTCCCTTTCCAAGGAACAGGCGGGTCTGTACGAGGCCGTGGTCCGCGAGACGCTCGCGGAGATCGCGGGCGCCGACAGCATGGCGCGCCGCGGACTGATCGTGAAGCTGCTCACGGGGCTGAAGCAGATCTGCAATCACCCGGCTCAGTACCTCAAGGAGGACCGGCCGAAGATCGCCGGGCGTTCCGGAAAGCTGGAGCTGCTGGACGAGCTGCTGGACACCATCCTCTCCGAGGGGGCATGCGTTCTGGTCTTCACGCAGTACGTGCGCATGGCCCGTCTGATCGAGCGCCATCTGCACGCGCGCGGTGTGCACTCGCAGTTCCTGCACGGAGGCACGCCCGTCCATGAGCGCGAGGCCATGGTCGAGCGCTTCCAGGAGGGCGAAGTGCCCGTCTTCCTGTTGTCGTTGAAGGCCGCGGGCACGGGTCTGAACCTGACGCGGGCCGAGCACGTCGTGCACTACGACCGCTGGTGGAACCCGGCCGTCGAGGCCCAGGCCACCGACCGCGCGTACCGCATCGGCCAGACGCGGCCGGTGCAGGTGCACCGGCTGATCGCCGAGGGGACGATCGAGGACCGCATCGCGGACATGCTGCTGCGCAAAAGGGAGTTGGCGGACGCGGTGCTCGGATCCGGGGAATCGGCCCTGACCGAACTCACCGACGCGCAACTGGCCGACCTGGTGGAACTGCGAGGGGGCGCCCGATGAGCGATCCGTACGAGAACACTCCGGAGCGCGTTTTCGCCGCCCTGCCGCCCACGCAGGGCCGGGGCTTCGCCCAGAGCTGGTGGGGGCAGGCCTGGGTCAAGGCGCTGGAGGACGCCACGCTGGACCCGAAGCAGCTGAAGACGGGGCGCCGGCTCGCGCGCGCGGGAGCCGTGGGCGCCGTGTCGGTCCGACCCGGGCGGGTCACCGCCGTGGTCAACGACCGTGACCACACCGCTCATCGTGCAGACGTCCTGCTCCCGGAGCTGTCCGAGGAGCACTGGGACCGGTTCCTGGACATGGCGGTCGAGCGAGCGGGGCACATCGCGGCACTGCTCGACCGCGAGATGCCGCCGCACCTGGTCGAGGACGCGGCGACCGCCGGTGTCGAACTCCTGCCGGGCCTGGGCGATCTGGAGGCGGAGTGCGACTGCGACGCGTGGGACCACTGCGGTCACACCGCAGCGCTCTGCTACCAGGTGGCGCGACTGCTCGACCAGGATCCTTTCGTGCTGCTTCTCCTGCGCGGCCGCGGCGAGCGCGAACTCCTCGACGCGTTGCAGCTGCGCAGCGTCTCCGCGGCAGAAACCGCCGAATTGCGGCAGGAGACGGCGCGGCAGGAGACGTACACGGGCGTGGACGCAGCCGAGGCGTACGCGGCGGGGGAGATCCTGCCGCCGCTGCCCGGGGCGCCTGCCGTGCCCGCGGAACCGGGCCTGCCGCCGTCCCTGGACACGGAGACCGATCCCGCGCCCGGGGTCGATCCGTCCGCCCTGGAGTTCCTGGCGTCGCAGGCCGCCCGTGAGGCTCACCGGCTGCTTGTCGACGCGCTCAGGGCAGGCCATGAGCAACGCGTCGTGGAGGCCGAGCTGACGCCTGGGCAGGATGCCGTACGGCTGGCCGCGGGCGGGCCCGAGGTCCCGGTGACCGCCCGCCTCGCCGAAGGGTCGGGGCGCGACCGCGAGAGCCTGGCGCTCGCGGTCCGCTCCTGGGAGTACGGGGGCGCGGCCGCACTCGACGTACTGGAGACGGACCGGCCGGCCGGGGCGGAAACGCTCGCACGCGCGCGTGCCGCCCTGGAGTCGGCCTGGGAGGACCACGAACGGCCCGACCTGCGCGCGTCCCGCAGCCGCTGGACCGTCGCCGGCGGACAGACCCAGCTCCGGCTGGGGGCGGACGGACGCTGGTGGCCGTACCGCAAGGAGGGAGGCCGCTGGGCTCCCGTCGGGCCGGCCTCCCAGGACCCGGCGACAGCCCTGGCCCTGGCCGACGGGCTGGAGTGACGCCTGGCCGAAGGACGGGGCCGGCACAGGGTCGCGAGGCAGGCGGGGCGCGGGTTCGCGGGGCAGGCGGGGCAGGCGGGGCAGGCGGGGCACAGGATTGCCGGAGGGCCACGACATGACCCGCGTTCACCGGATGAACGCTGGACGCCCGGTGTTCATCCGGCAGCCGCACGGCGTTCGACGTGAGGGCGAAATCTGGCGACAGTCATCGAACTTGTGCACCAGGAGGCCCCATGTCCCCGCACGCCGCAGGCCGGCGCCGTGTCCACCGTTCCGTCGCCACGGGCGTGCCGCTCGCCGTGCTGGCCGCTCTCGTGGTGGCGGGCCCGGCGGTCGGCGCGCCTTCGGGCGACGCGCGGGTCACGGGCTCCGCGACGCTCGGCGACCTCCCTCTCGGCACGTTCAGCAACGGGCTGCTGCCGGGCACGGTGGCCGACGACCGGGATGTGGACCTCGGCGGCATCGGGAGCGACATCTACCCCGCGGGCCGCAAGGGAGAGTTCTGGACCGTCACCGACCGCGGCCCCAACGGCCAGATCAAGGTGGACGGCGTCAAGCGCCGTACGTTTCCCGTGCCCGGCTTCGACCCGGCGATCGTGAAGATCCGGGTGTCCGGTGGGTCGGTGAAGGTGCTGGACGCGATGGCGATAACCACCGGTTCGGGCAAGCCCGTCACCGGCCTGCCCAACCAGCAGGCACGCGACGAAGCCCCGTACTCCTACGACGCGAAGACCGCGCTCTCGTACGACCCGAACGGTCTGGACACCGAAGGGATCGTGCGCTCCGAGGACGGCAGTTTCTGGCTCGTGGACGAGTACGGGCCCTCGCTGGTCCATGTCTCCGCGCGCGGGAAGGTACTCACCCGGTACGTCCCTAAGGGGCTGAACCTGAAGGGCGCCGGCTATCCGGTGGTCGAGGCGCTGCCCTCGGTCCTGCTGCACCGGAAGATCAACCGCGGCTTCGAAGGGCTCGCCCAGCTCCCAGGCGGCGACTTGGTGCTGGCCGTACAGAGTCCGCTGTCCCTGCCGGACACGGATGCGGGCGAGGAGTCCCTGACCGCGCGTCTGCTGCGCTTCTCACCCAAGAAGCGGGCCGTCACCGCCGAGTACGCGTACCGGTTCGACCCGGTGGGCACGGTCGACCCGGGCGAGGACGACACCTCCGAGCTGAAGATCTCGTCCGTGGTGGCCGTCGGCCGCGACGAGTTGCTGGTGGAGGAGCGCACCGACAAGGCCGCCAGGTTGCAGGTCGTGAGGCTGAGCCGCGGTGCGGACATCCTCGGGGACAAGTGGGACGACAGCACGACGTCGCCGTCACTTGAGCAGTTGGAGGACCCCGCCGCGTCCGGTGTCCCCGTGCTGCGCAAGCGTCTTGTCGTCGACCTCGGAAAGGTGAAGGGAGTGCCTGGGAAGATCGAGGGCGTCGCGCGCGTGGACCGTGACACGCTCGCGCTGATCAACGACAACGACTTCGGGATGACGGACGGGACCGGGGCCTTCGACGCCCAGGGACGCCTGGTGGACAGCGGGATCGAGACCACCGTGACGTACGTACGCCTGCCGCGCGGGATCTGAACGGACGGCTCCGTCCGGCGTTTTCGCCCTCCACGCGCGCGTGCAGCACGCCGAACTTCCGGCCACGCGCGCGTGGTTCACCTCAGCGGCTTGGTGAGCTTGCGGTTCCCGTCCGCTCCGTCGGCGGCCAGGCTGCACGCGACGTTGTCGATGCCGATCTTGAATCCCGCGGGGTCGGGGTACTGCACCAGCGTGCCGCGGACGGTGTCGGCGGGCTGCTTGGCCGCCTTGCTGTCCAGGGGGTCCTGGCACAGGCCCGATGCCGCCTTCTTGAGGGCGGCATCGGTCGTGTAGGCGCCTTCCAGTTCGGTCACCGTCACGACCTCGGCGTCGTGCTTCCGGTCGCACGGACGCTTGACCGCCTGGCCCGGCCGGCTGCCGTCGATGTCGAAGCAGTCACCGGTCCGCAGCATGTAGTACGGCACTTCATCGCTCGCGAAGGACGGAAGCAGCGACTCCACACCGCTGGGCAGTTCGGACGGCACCCCGGAGGGCAGGGACGACGGCAGCTCGCTCGGGAGCTGCGACGGAATGCTCAGTGAGGGTGACGGCAGCCGCCCCTTGGTGGAGCTGCTCTCCGACGGCGGCTTCTTGTCCGACGACCCGTCACCGCTGGTGACCACCAGGGCGACCGCGGACACCGCGCCGATCCCCAGGATCACGGCCAGCAGGATCAGGAGCGCCCTGCGGCGCCCGCCGGGACCGTCCGGCGGTCCTGGTGGTGGCGACGACGGTGGAGGCGGCTGCCGGCCGCCCCCTCCCCCGCTGTTCCACGGCGGGTCGCCACCACCTGGCGGTGGGCCGTAACCGTCGGGAGGAGGGCCGAAGCCTCCGGGCGGGGGACCGTACCCGCCGCCTCCGTAGGGCGGCGTGCTGTCCGGCGGCCGAGGAGGCTCGGGCGGTAAGGGCGGCGTGGCCATACCATCAAGAGTCGCCTCGAACCGGTCATGAAGCGACCCCTGCGCGGAACTTGCTACGGAACTCGGTACGGATTCATGGCGTGGACCGCATGATTCCGGACGCTTCCGCGCAGAGATCGTTCGTCGGCCCTGTACGCGATCAGCCGCGGGCGCCCAGCAGGTGGTCCATGGCCAGCTGGTCGAGGCGCTCGAACGCCATCCCGCGCGCGGCGGCCGCATCGGCGTCGAAGCCCTCGAAGGAGGCGCTGTCCGCGAGCAGCGCCTGGAGGCCGTCCGCGGCGGTGGGCTGCGCCAGTTCGTCCAGGCGCGAGGCCCGCAGGGCTTCCTGGACCTCGGGGTCGGCCCGGAAGGCCTCGGCCCGCTCCTTCAGGATCAGGTAGTTGCGCATGCAGCCCGCGGCCGAGGCCCAGACGCCGTCGTAGTCCTCGGTCCGCGGCGGCTTGAAGTCGAAGTGCCTCGGGCCGGCGTAACCGGCCGTCTCCAGGAGATCGACCAGCCAGAAGGCGGAGCGCAGATCGCCCGCTCCGAAGCGCAGGTCCTGGTCGTACTTGATGCCGGACTGGCCGTTGAGGTCGATGTGGAAGAGCTTGCCCGCCCACAGGGCCTGGGCGATGCCGTGCGTGAAGTTCAGCCCGGCCATCTGCTCGTGGCCCACTTCGGGGTTGACGCCGTACAGCTCCGGGCGTTCCAGGCGCTCGATGAAGGCGAGCGCGTGGCCGACCGTCGGCAGGAGGATGTCGCCGCGGGGCTCGTTCGGCTTGGGCTCGATCGCGAAGCGCAGATCGTAGCCCTGGGAGGTCACGTACTCACCGAGGAGGTCGAAGGCCTCCTTCATGCGGTCGAGTGCGACGCGTACGTCCTTGGCTGCGCCGGACTCGGCGCCCTCACGGCCGCCCCACGCCACATAGATCTGCGCGCCCAGTTCGGCCGCCAGGTCGATGTTGCGGATCGTCTTGCGCAGCGCGTAGCGGCGCACGTCCCGGTCGTTGGCGGTGAAGGCGCCGTCCTTGAAGACGGGGTGCGTGAACAGGTTCGTGGTGGCCATCGGCACGGTCATACCGGTCGTGTCGAGAGCCTGCCGGAAGCGCTTGATGTGCGACTCGCGCTCGGTCTCCGAGGACCCGAAGGGGATCAGGTCGTCGTCGTGGAAGGTCACTCCGTGGGCGCCGAGTTCCGAAAGGCGCTGCACCGATTCGACCGGGTCGAGGGCGGCCCGGGTGGCGTCGCCGAACGGGTCCCTTCCCTGCCAGCCGACGGTCCACAGGCCGAAGGTGAACCTGTCCTCGGGGGTGGGCTGGTAGTTCATGCCGCGGCTCCTTGCTTGCTCCGACTATTTCGTCATGGCGCTTAACAAATTAGTATGCGGAGGCATCCCTGGGAAGGGAGAAGATGTCCCGGAAGAGGGACGGCGGGCGAAATCCGAGCTGCGACAGCCCGGACGGAACCCGAAAACACCAGGTCAGACCCCGCGGAGCCGCGGAAGAGGGAGAGCCCGATGTCAGCAGCCGAGGGTCCGCTCGTCGTTGGCGTGGACACGTCCACCCAATCCACCAAGGCCCTGGTGGTGGACGTGGCCACCGGCAAGGTGGTCGCGAGCGGTCAGGCGCCGCACACCGTGTCCTCCGGAGCGGGCCGCGAGAGCGATCCGCGCCAGTGGTGGGACGCGCTGCGCGAGGCGCTGCACCAGTGCGGGGACGCGGCACGCGAGGCCGCGGCGGTGTCCGTCGCCGGTCAGCAGCACGGGCTCGTCACCCTCGACGCGCAGGGCGCCCCGGTGCGTCCCGCGCTCCTGTGGAACGACGTCCGGTCGGCGCCGCAGGCCAGCCGTCTCCTGGAGGAACTGGGCGGGCCCAAGGCGTGGGCCGAACGCACCGGCAGCGTGCCGGGCCCGTCCATCACCGTCACCAAATGGGCGTGGCTCGCCGAGCACGAGCCCGAGTCCGTCCGCGCCACCACGTCCGTACGGCTGCCCCACGACTACCTCACCGAACTCCTCACCGGGCAGGGCACGACCGACCGGGGCGACGCCTCCGGTACGGGCTGGTGGGCGTCCGGAACGGAGGCGTACGACGAGGAGGTCCTCCGTCACGTGGGGCTCGACCCCGCCCTGCTGCCCCGGGTGGTCAGGCCCGGAGAGGTCGTCGGCACCGTCCGCGACGTCGCCGGTCTGCCCTTCGCCAAGGGCACGCTGGTCGCTCCGGGCACCGGTGACAACGCCGCCGCCGCGCTGGGCCTCGGCCTGCGCCCGGGCACCGCGGTGCTCAGCCTCGGCACGTCCGGCACGGTGTACGCGGTGTCGACGCGGCGGCCCGCCGACCCCACCGGAACCGTGGCGGGCTTCGCCGACGCGCGGGGCGACTGGCTGCCCCTGGCCTGCACCCTCAACTGCACGCTCGCCGTGGACCGCGTCGCCGCCCTCCTCGGCATCGACCGCGAGGCCGTCGAGCCCGGTACGAGCGTGACGCTGCTGCCCTACCTGGACGGAGAGCGCACCCCGGCCCTGCCGCACGCCTCGGGCCTGCTGCACGGGCTGCGGCACGACACGACGAAGGGCCAGCTGCTCCAGGCCGCGTACGACGGCGCGGTCCACTCCCTGCTCGGCGCGCTCGACCTGGTGCTCGACGAGGACGCGGACCGTTCGGCGCCGCTCCTGCTCATCGGCGGCGGCGCCCGGGGCAGGGCCTGGCAGGAGACCGTACGCCGCCTTTCAGGGCGTGCCGTCCAGGTGCCCGAGGCCAAGGAGCTGGTCGCGCTCGGCGCCGCAGCGCAGGCCGCGGGAGTGCTGACCGGCGAGGATCCGGCGGCGGTGGCCCGGCGCTGGAACACGGCGCATGGGCCGGTTCTCGAAGCCGGGGAACGGGACGAGGCGGCGCTCGCCCGGATCGCCGGGGTAATCTCCGACGCGGCCCCGCTGCTGGAACGGGAGGCCGATCAGCGCTGACGGCTTCGCCTCCGGGGAGCGGGGCCGGTCGCCGCCGGCCCCCCGAGGCGCCAGCACGGACAGGACAGCCCTCAGGGGACCGGCCGGACGAGGACCGACTCAGGCAGATGACCGCACCGCTCCACGAGGCCCACCCCAGCAGCCCCGGCCGACGACTGCCCGACACACAACAGGGCATGCGCCGGCGCAACCTCGCACGGGTACTGCACACCGTGAACGCCGAGGGGCCGCTGTCCCGCGCCGCCGTCGCCTCGCGCATCGGCCTGACGCGGGCGGCCGTGTCGACCCTCGTGGACGAGCTGATCCGCTCCGGGCTGCTCGACGAACTGGGCCCCGAGCGGCCGGGGCGGGTGGGGCGGCCCGGTTCGGCGCTGGCCCTGAGCGGACGCGGTCCGGCGGGGATCGGCGCGGAGATCGGCGTCGACCACCTCGCCGTGTGCGCGGTCGACCTGCGCGGCAAGGTGCGCGCGCGGGTCGTACGGCACGGCACCAACCGCGGCCGTGCGCCCGAACCCGTGCTCGGTGAACTGACCGCGCTGGTACGCCGGATCGTCGCCGAGGCGGACCAGGAGGGACTGTGGCCCGCGGGTCTCGCCGTCGCCGTGCCCGGTCTGGTGGCGCGCGACGCCCGGACCGTGGTGCGCGCCCCGAACCTCGGCTGGCTCGACACCGACCTCGCTCCCCTGCTGCCCGACGTCCTGCCGCTCACCGTCGACAACGAGGCCAACTTCGGCGGGCTGGCCGAACTCTGGCTCAACGAGGAGGCACCGCGCGACTTTCTGCACGTCTCCGCGGAGATCGGCATCGGCGGGGCCGTGCTCGTGGACGGCCGGCTGCTGCGCGGGACGCGTGGTTTCGCGGGCGAGTTGGGACATGTGCCGGTACGGCCCGAGGGACCCGCGTGCGCCTGCGGAGGGCGCGGTTGTCTGGAGCAGTACGCAGGTGAGGAGGCCGTGCTGCGCGCGGCCGGCCTGGAGCCGGGCGAGGACCGGGTCGGACTGCTGGCCGAGCACGCCGCGGAAGGCGACAAGAACGTACGGCGGGCGTTGCGCGACGCCGGTACCGCGCTGGGCATCGCGCTGACGGGCGCGGTCAATCTGCTGGATCCGGAGGCCGTCGTGCTGGGCGGGGCGCTGTCCGGGCTGGCGCCCTGGTTGCTGCCCTCGCTGGAGCGCGAACTGGCCCGCAGGACGGCGGGGCCCGCCTGCGCGGTGTCGGTCTCACGGCTCGGCCCGGAAGGCCCGCTGCTGGGCGCCGCGCATTCCGTCGTGCGCGCCGTGCTCGACGATCCGGCGGCGGTGGGTGGCGGGGCGTCGGCCTGAGACCTGGGACCTGAGGCCTGAGACCTGAGGCCTGAGGCCTGGGACCTGCGGCCTGAGGCCTGAGACCTGGGACCTGGGACCTGAGCGAGGGCGCCTGCGTGGGGGCACCTGGGCGGGTCGTGGGGGCGGCAATCACCCTTTCGGGTGGCCGAGTTGTCCACAGTCACAGTGCTGTCCACGGACCCGGGCAGGCCTCTCCTCCCCAACCGGCAAGAGCCGTACCGTGTTTCACGTGAGGACGGCGCGACCACGAGTCCAGGCACGAAACCGGCGCGACGCCGACTCGTTGAGCCCCCGTCTCCACGACCTGAACCGCATCCGCCGAGAGGAAACCTGTGGACCGAGCCAAGTACCTGCCAGCCACCCTGCCCAGCCGGCGGCGCCTGCTCCAGAGCGCGGCCCTCGCCACGCTGTCCACCGCTCTGCTCCCCACCGTGCGGGCGGGCGCCGCGCCGCGGGGCCTCGACTACCCGCCGTCCGAATGGTCCCCGGCGAACACGTCCAACTACACGGTGGCCAACCGCCCGACGAGCCACCCCGTCGACTTCGTCGTCGTGCACGTGACCCAGGCGACGTACGCGGACACCCTCGCCATCTTCCAGAACCCGAAGAAGCAGGTGTCGGCGCACTACGTCGTCAGATCCGCCGACGGCCACATCGCCCAGATGGTGCGCGAGCGCGACATCGCCTGGCACGCGGGGAACTGGGACTACAACACCCGCAGCATCGGCATCGAGCACGAGGGCTGGGTGGACAAGCCGCAGTACTTCACCAACGCCCTGTACGAGGAGTCGGCGAAGCTCACCGCGGCGATCTGCACCAAGTACGCGATCCCCAAGGACCGCTCACACATCCTCGCCCACTACGAAGTACCGGGCAGCGACCACACCGACCCGGGCCCGAACTGGGACTGGACGCGCTACATCAGACTCGTCAACTTCGCCTGACCGGCCGAGGACGGAGTGTCACGGACGCTTGTCCGCGTCCGCCGCCCGAGTGACGATGTCCCACACCGCATCGCATCCAGTCCCCATTACGTCCAGTCCCATCGCTATCACGTCCAGTCCCATCGCTTCGCGGGAGGCCGGGTTGACCGATCCATGGGTGGCCCTGAATCCGGGCGCCGACCCCGTCGAGCGGGTTCGCGTGCTGCGGCGTGCCCACGAGACGTTCACCGAGGCGGGGACGGTCTCAAGACCGGTGCGGTCCGTGGTCGCCGACTCATGGCGGCGTTCGGCACGGGCCGGGGTCGGACCGGACGGCTCCGCCAGTGTGGAACTCACCGACGGAGACCTCGGTTCGTACCGGTCGGAGCACCCGTTGGCGCCGGTGATGCCGTTGTTCCGTGAACTCATGGGCACGTTCGCATCGGACGGCGAGCACCTCCTCGCGGTCTGCGACGCGCAGGGCAGACTCCTGTGGGTGGAGGGCCATCCCGCCACCCGGCAGAAGGCGGACGGCATGAACTTCGTGCCGGGCGCGCGGTGGGCGGAGTCCGCCATGGGCACGAACGCCCCGGGTACGGCGGTCGCGCTCGACCGGCCGGTGCAGGTGTTCGCGGCGGAGCACTTCATCCGGCGCGTCCAGCCATGGACCTGCGCGGCGGCTCCGGTGCACGATCCGCGTACGGGACGGCTGCTCGGCGCCGTCGACATCACCGGCGGGGACGGGCTGGCGCATCCGCACAGCCTGGGGTTCGTGCAGGCCGTGGCACGCGCGGCCGAGTCCCAGCTGGCGCTGCTCACCCCGATACCGGCCGACACCGACGCCCTGCAGCTGACCGCCCTGGGCCGGGACGAGGCGCTCCTCGTGGCAAGCGGCCGAAAACTGCGCCTGAGCCGCCGGCACAGCGAGCTCCTGGTGCTGCTGTCCAGACACCCGGACGGCCTGACGGGCGACGAACTGCTGTGCTCGCTGTACGAGGACGAGTCGGTGACCCCGGTGACGCTGCGCGCGGAACTGGCCCGCCTGCGACGGCTGCTCGGCGCCGGGGTCCTGGGTTCACGGCCCTATCGGCTCGCGGTCGCGGTCGAGTCCGATGTCGCGGTCGTGGAGCGCCGACTCGCCGCCGGCGCGATCACGGCGGCTATGGCCGCGTACGCGGGGCCGTTGCTGCCCGGTTCCCAGGCCCCGGCGGTGGCGCGGCTGCGGCGACGGCTCGCGGACGGACTGCGGGCGGCCCTCGTCTCCGGGGGTGACCCCGACCTGCTGGTGCGCTGGGCGCAGTCGTCGTGGGGTGAGGACGACCTCGACGTGTGGCGGGCACTGGCCGCCGTACGCCCGACGGCTCCGATACGGACGCGGCTGGCAGAGCTGGAGGCGGAGCAGTCGGCGTACCCGTGGCGGGCACGGCACTGACGGGCGCGACCGGGTCCGCCGCGCACTGCACGCAACGTATCTGCAACCTCCCCGTCCCTACGCTCGCCGCGAGAGCCGTCCAACGGCGGGCGGCCCTTCCTCGGGAGGCAGAGCACATGACCCGTTACGCAGCGCCCGGCACCGAAGGCGCGATCGTCTCCTACCAGTCGCGGTACGACCACTTCATCGGCGGCGAGTACGTGGAGCCCGCCCGTGGGCAGTACTTCGAGAACCCGAGTCCGGTGAACGGGCAGCCGTTCACGGAGATCGCGCGGGGCACGGCCGAGGACGTGGAGCGGGCCCTGGACGCGGCGCACGCAGCCGCGCCCGCCTGGGGCCGCACGTCGGTGACCGCGCGGGCCGACATCCTGCTCAAGGTCGCCGACCGGATGGAGGCGAACCTGGAGAAGCTCGCGGTCGCGGAGAGCTGGGAGAACGGCAAGCCGGTCCGGGAGACGCTGGCCGCCGACATCCCCCTCGCCATCGACCACTTCCGCTACTTCGCGGGAGCGGCCCGGGCGCAGGAGGGCTCGCTCAGCGAGATCGACGACGACACGGTGGCGTACCACTTCCATGAGCCGCTGGGTGTCGTGGCGCAGATCATTCCGTGGAACTTCCCGATCCTGATGGCGGTGTGGAAGCTGGCGCCGGCGCTCGCGGCGGGCAACGCCGTCGTCATCAAGCCCGCCGAGCAGACTCCGGCGTCCATCCACTACTTGATGAGCCTGATCTCGGACCTGCTGCCGCCGGGCGTCGTGAACATCGTCAACGGCTTCGGTGTCGAGGCGGGCAAGCCGCTGGCGTCCAGCGCGCGGGTGGCGAAGGTCGCGTTCACCGGCGAGACGACGACGGGGCGGCTGATCATGCAGTACGCCTCGGAGAACATCAAGCCGGTCACGCTCGAACTGGGCGGCAAGTCGCCGAACATCTTCTTCGACGACGTCTGGGCGAAGGACGACGACTTCCGGGACAAGGCGCTCGAAGGTTTCACGATGTTCGCGCTGAACCAGGGCGAGGTGTGCACCTGTCCGTCCCGGGCGCTCGTCCAGCAGGGCCACTACAGCGAGTTCCTCGACGCGGCGGTCGCCCGTACCGAGCTGATCAAGCCCGGCCATCCGCTCGACACCGAGACGATGATCGGCGCTCAGGCCTCCAACGACCAGCTGGAGAAGATCCTCTCCTACCTGGACATCGGCCAGCAGGAGGGTGCCAAGGTACTCACGGGCGGCCACCGTATCGAGTACGACGGCGAGTTGGCGGGCGGGTACTACGTACAGCCGACGATCTTCCAGGGCGACAACAGGATGCGGATCTTCCAGGAGGAGATCTTCGGTCCCGTCGTGTCCGTCACGTCGTTCGCGGACTTCGACGACGCCATCAAGCTCGCCAACGACACGCTGTACGGGCTCGGCGCCGGTGTGTGGACAAGGGACATGAACACGGCGTACCGCGCGGGGCGTTCGATCCAGGCGGGCCGGGTGTGGACGAACTGCTACCACGCGTACCCGGCGCACGCGGCGTTCGGCGGCTACAAGCAGTCGGGCATAGGCCGGGAGAACCACCAGATGATGCTGGAGCACTACCAGCAGACGAAGAATCTGCTGGTGTCGTACTCGCCGCAGAAACTGGGCTTCTTCTAGACGCCGAAAAAGGGCGCCTGACCAAGCGCTTCACCTGTCAGGCGCCCTTCCCGGCCTGCATCTGAGTCACGGGGTGAAGTGCAGAGTAACGGAAGTCGAGTGCGTGGCAAGGCAGGCGACGGACGATCAGCATGTCCTGCCGAGCGATGAACTGCCACATCCCGTAAGCGAGGCGGCCGTTGAGGGTGTCCCAGACGAGCAGGATCGGTCCGTCGAGTTGCGTGTATGCGGAAGACTGGGGCGGGGACGCTCTTCTACCATCACCACGACACTCAGGGCTCACCGGTCGATGCCGCCAGTAGCACTGGCACCTTCCCTCAGCGCTGGGCCGACGACCCCGTTCGGCACTCGCGTCCTGAACACCACCAGCAGCGGAGCCCCAGCGAGCACTCCCTCTCACATCGGCGCGCGGTACGAGACCACCAGCGGCAACCTCGACCTACGCGCCCGCCAGTACAACACCAGTACCGTGGTGGGCATCTGCCTGATATAGAACAATAAATACGTCCTGCATCATGTGAAACCTATTCAGCACGGCGGCGGTGTATACGAGCTGGACAACTTGGGAGTTGTCACTCCTCCTCATCACGCTGAGGTGCTGGATCCCGACTATCATGAGTGAGGCGTCGTGGCCGTGCAGGAATTGACTCGTGATCAACTCGTCGAGCTTGTCCGCAAAATCATGGCAGCAAATGAGACGGAGGAGGAAGGAGATAGGCTCGTTGAGATTCTCGAAGCGAGCGTGCCGCATCCTCGCGTACTCAATCTCATTTACCACCCCACCAACGAAGGCCTTGCGGACGGTTTGACGGCAGAAGAGGTCGTGGACAACGCGTTGGCCTATACTCCCTTCGCTTTGTGAGGGCGAGAGTACATCGACGGATGCCTCGCCGAAACCGGCCTCACCTCGACGACATCACGCCAACAAGGTCAGTAATTGCTCTCCCCAAAGCGGATCCTGCACCGGCGCCCCGCGACCCCATGCGAATCATTGGCCCTCAACCGGCGTCCCCTCACGGTGATTGGATAACACCTGTGCCCGGCACGGTGGTACGGCCGTCCCGGGCGCAGGCGTGTCCCCAGCTCACTCGGTGATCAGGTAGGCCCTTTCGATCGTCTGGGTCACGGTGTTGCCCGCCCGGTCGGTCAGTTTCGCGCGCAGCGACACGGAACCCGCCCTCGCCGGGTGCTTCAGCGACAGGCGCGTACCGCCGACGGACTTGGCGGGCTGCCAGGTCCTGCCCTCGTCGTACGACACCTGGAAGGCGAGCGCGGCCGGGCTCTGTCCGGCCGCCGCCCCCTCGACAGTGAAGGGCACCTCGAAGTGCCGGCCCGCCTTCGCGGTGCTCGCCAGGGTCAGCTTCGGGCTGAAGCGGACCGTGGACAGCGGCGCCGGGGCGAAGTCGCCTTCGGGGGTTCTGGCCGAGCGGAAGGTCCACTCGGTGTGGACGCGGGTGCTGACCGGATACACGGCCGGATCACGGGAGTTGTCCACGGTCAGCCGGTACGCGGTGTCCCCGGCGGGCAGGGTGTACTCCGTCGGGCCGGTGGTCGGCTGGATGCCGTAATCGTCGGCGATCTCCTTGCCGTCCGCCTCCAGCCGGGACGTCACCGAGACCGGCTCGCTCAGACCCCAGTGCCCGGAGCCGTCGCCGAACAGCGGCAGGAAGACCCTGAGCGTGTTCCCGGCGCGGCCGACACCCGGGTAGCCACGGCCCGGCCCGAGGTCGTCGGGACCGTTCAGGACCGGCCCGAAGACGCCGACGCCGAATCGCTCGGCATAGGTGCGGCCGGCCATCCAGTGCCTCGGCATGCGCATCAGGAAGCCCTCGAAGACCGCGTCCTGGCCGTCGCCGAAGCGCTGCCAGGCGCGCACCGACCACTTCACGCCGTTGTCGAGGACATACTCGGTGCTCCGGTACGGCAGGTCGCCGCGCATGTCGCTCCCGCCGGGCACCAGACGGCCGTCGGGCAGGTGCGGGGTCACCTCGGCCTGGACGCGCCGACCGTCGACCGGCTCGCCCACCTCCAGGTTCACCTTGGCCAACTGCTCCCGCCCGATCTTCGCGGTGAAGCCGTCCAGGCTGCCCTCCCGGTACCAGCTCAGGTGGTAGTTGACCGGTCTGCCGTCCTTGCCCTTGCCGGTCCAGCGGCCGGAGAACAGGGAGGTCAGCCCCGTCACCGAGCCGTCCGGGCCGAGCCGCCCGAACCGGGAGCCCACGAAGGTGGGCATCAGGAACTCCAAGTGGGCGTCGTCGAGCCCCTCGCCCCGCCCGTACTCGACGGTGACCGCGGCGTCGTCGTTCACGGCCCCCGCGTCGGGCACGGTGATGTCCACCGGCTTCGCCTGCCGGGCGTCGACCTCCACGGTCGTGTCCCGATCCAGGCGGAGCCTCGGCTGGACCAGGACGGCGCGCTCGGCAGAGCCGGTCGACGGGTGGATCACCCCGTTGAGGAGGTAATCGGCCTTGGGCAGCCGGACCGTCAGCTCACCGTCCCGCTCGTCGGCGTAGTCGGCGTAGAAGCTGCCGTTCAGGTCCGCGACGGAGGTCACGGCGTCACCGGTCGCCCTGCCGTCCTCGTCGGTGTGCCTGAGCGTCAGGTCGTACGACTCGACCTCGCGGTCCACCCCGACTGCGGACCGCACCTGGATCCGCCCGTCGGCGGAGGAGGCCGTGACCGAGCCGCCGAAGCTGCCGTCCACGGTTCCGGCGCGGGTGTCCGCGGTGACCTCCGCGCTCGCCTCGCCGCCCGCGGGGACCGTGATCTGCCGCGGGGAGACGGTGAACATGCCCTCGGCGGCGAGCTTGCGGTCCACTCCGTACGCGTCCACGGACAGGTCGAGCGTGACCGGATCGGTGCCGAGGTTGCGGTAGGTGAGGTTCTTGGTCCGGGCCGTGTCGTCGTCGTGCGGCCACTGCTGGACTCCGAAGTCGAGGTGGCCCTGCTCGGTGACCACGCTCTCGTCCAGCGCCCGGACCAGATCGACCCGTCCGGTGCCCTGCTGGAAGGAGCTGTACGTGCCCGGCTTCGCGGAACCGGTCAGCACCGCCTTGATCCGCTCACCGCGCCAGCCGGGGTGCCGCTGGGCGAGGATCGCCGCGGCGCCCGCCACATGCGGGGTGGCCATCGAGGTGCCCTCGATCGTCAGGTAGCCGGGGACGTCCGAGGGATACAGGTCCGCCAGGACACTGCCGGCCGCGGCCGCGGCGGTGATGTCGACCCCCGGCGCGGTCAGGTCGGGTTTGACACCGCCGTCGCCGACGCGCGGACCGCGGCTGGAGAAGGCGGCCAGCGCGTCGGACTTGTCGACCGCGCCGACGGTCAGGGCGGACGCCGCGCTGCCCGGTGAGCCGACGGTCCGTTCGCCGTCGCCATCGTTGCCGGCCGCGATGACGAAGAGGGTGCCGGACTCGGCGGAGAGCCGATCGACCGTCTCCTCCATCGGATCGATGCCGGGGAGATCCGGGCCGCCGAGGCTCAGGTTGACGACGTCCGCGCCCTGGGCCACCGCCCACTCCATGCCCGCGATGATCTCGGAGTCGTGGCCCTCGCCCCAGTCGTCCAGGACCTTGCCGTTGAGGAGCCCGGCGCCGGGTGCGATGCCCTTGTACTTCCCGCCGGACTTCGCTCCGCTGCCCGCCACGGTGGACGCCACGTGTGTGCCGTGTCCGTACCTGTCGGTCGTGCTGCCGGTGCCGCTGAAGTCCTGCTCCGCGACCACCTTGCCCGCGAGGTCGGGGTGGGCGGTGTCGATGCCGGTGTCCAGGACGGCGACCTTGGTGCCGGTGCCGTCGAAGCCCGCGGCCCAGGCGGTCGGCGCGCCGATCTGCGGGACGCTCCGGTCGAGCGAGGCCCGGCGCTTCCCGTCGAGCCACAGCTTCTCCACGCCGGCCGTGGAGGCGAACCGCGCCGTCCCCGCGGCCGAGTTGTCGGTCACGGCCTTCCAGAACCCGGCACCGCGCTTCTTCGCGGAGCGCATCGCCCTGCCGTTGACGACCGGCAGCTGTCGGCCCAGCCGTGCCCCGGCCGCGGTGAACGGGCTCGTGGAAGGAGCGCTGTTGCCGTGGAAGGTGACGATCAGCGGGAGGTCGGAACGGCCCGCGTCGTCGTAGCCGTCTTCGACCAGCTGGGTGACGTCGAACAGCCGGGAATCCAACGTGCCCTGCGCGAGCAGAAGTTGGGCATCACCGGGAACGACTCGGGTGTGCCCGTCGACGACCCGGACCGAGAACGGCATACCCTCGCGGCCCTGGGCCCGCTGCACCCCGGAGACCTGTCCGGTGCCGTCCACCAGAACCCGGTCGCCGGTGACGAGCGTGACCGTCCTCACGGCGGAGGCCGTACGGGTGCTCTTGCCCGAGGCGACGCCGACGACTCCCTCGCCCACCGTTCCCGTGCCGACCATTGCTGTGCCGACCGTTCCCGTGCCGACGGCTCCCGCCCCGGCCGGCAGCCCGGCGAGGACCAGGGCCGCGGAGGCCACCCCCGCGGCCAGGGCCACGTGTCTGTGGCGTACGCGTAACTGCATCTGAACTCCCATTGGTCGGTGGATCAGGACTCACGGGGCGGTGGGGCCCGTGAGCAGGCGGCCGCCACGGTCGTACGGCCAGACATTGGGGACACAGCCGTGCAGGCCCTTGATCTGCTGCATCATCGCCGGGGCCGGCCGGCCCTCGCCGGGGCAGGTGACATGGCCGTGGCCGAGGAAGTGGCCCACCTCGTGGTTGATGATCAGGGAGCGGTACCCGACGACGTCCTCGGTGTAGAACTCGGTCGCCAGGACCCAGCGTCTGAGGTTGACCATCACGTCGTCGTGCACACTGCAATTGACCTTGCCGCCGGTGTCGAGGCCTCCCCCGGCGCAGATCGCGTCGACAGTTCCCGGGGTGGCGAGGCGCACTCTGAAGTCGGTGGGCCCGCTCGACACCCGCTGGAACGCCGAGTGGCCGTCGGCGGTCCAGCCGCGCGGGTCGGCCAGGGTCCGCTCCACCTGTTCGGCCACGTCCGCGGGGGAGATCGTCAGGCCCTTCTCCACCTCGACTCGGTACCGCAGGGGCGTGCCCCTGCCGACCTTCTCGCCCTGGCCGGAGGCGGTGACGAAGGTCCCCGGGCCGCTCCCGGGCAGGGGGGTGGTGGTAGGGCCGGCCGCCGCGCTGCTCCGGTCCGGTACCGGCGGCTCACCGGCCCGCGGCTGAGCCGGAGTTCCGGAGGGCGTGGGTGAGTCCGTCACAGGAATCCCGGACGGCACGGTCGCCGTGGGCGATCGTCTCGCGTCGGACGGCAGCCACGCCATCACCGCGCCACCGACCGCTACGAAGACCGCCAACGCGGCCAGACCGCCGGTCAGTCGGCCCTGCACGCGCCGCGCGGAGCGTTTCCGGCGACGACCGCCGCCGGGCTTTCGTTTGTGCGCTGTCACGGTCGTTCACGATGTGATCGCCATGTGATCGGACCTGGCCCGGAAGGTAACGAAACGATAACCCTCCTCGTGGTCATACCGGTGTGGATACTGTGCGCATGTCACGCGTACTGCTGATCGAAGACGATCCCGCCGTCAGGGAGGGCGTCGCTCTGGCCCTGCGTCGGCAAGGACATGACGTCGCCGCCGCCGCGACCGGCGAGGAGGGCCTTGACCGGCTGCGGTCCTTCCGGCCGGACATCGTCGTCCTCGATCTGATGCTCCCCGGCATGACCGGCCTGGAGGTGTGCCGCACCGTACGGACCCTCGACCAGACCCTGCCGATCATCATGGCGACCGCCCGGGGGGACGAAGTGGACATCGTTGTCGGCCTGGAGGCCGGCGCCGACGACTACGTCGTCAAGCCCGTCCTGGCCCGCGTGCTCGACGCGCGCATACGTGCCGTCCTGCGCCGGGCGGCCGGGGCCGCGCCCGGTGCCGAGGGCCTGCCGAAGATCCACACCTACGGCGAACTGGCCGTCGACCGGGCCGGTCTTACGGTCGCGCTGCACGGCGAGCCGATCGCCCTCGCCCCCTCCGAGCTGCGGCTCCTGCTGACCCTGACCGCCTCGCCGGGCCAGGTGTTCAGCCGTCAGCAGCTTCTGGAGGCGGTCTGGGAGCACGACTACCACGGCGACGCGCGTCTGGTGGACGCCTGCGTCAAGCGCCTGCGCACCAAGATGTCCGAACCTCCGCGCGCACCCCGGTACATCCACACCGTGCGCGGCTTCGGCTACCGGTTCGCGGCGCCGTGAGGAGGCGCCGGCTGCGCGGGCTCCGGTTCCGCATGGTGGTGGCCTTCGGACTCGTCGCCGCGATCTCCGCGGTCACGACCGGTGCCCTGACCTTCCGGGAGGCCCGCACCGGAGTGCTCCAGCAGAGTCAGGACGCCACCATCAGACAACTGCGCACCCAGCTCAACCAGCACGCGGCCGAACTCGCCCTTCCTCCCGAGCGGTCGGCGCTGCGGAAGTTCGCGCAGGACATGGCGGCCACCGAGTCCCAGGGCAACTGGCGGGTCTTGGTGACCTATGGAGACCTCAGCGGCTCCTCTGCCTCCGGCGACCCCTTCACCGAGGTGACGCCCGCTCTGCGCGAGGCCGTCGCGTCCAGCCGGGCCACCGTCTTTCAACGGGTCCGCCACGACGGCCGCACCTCCCTCGTCGTCGGCATGTCGATCCTCTTCAGCACCCAGCGCATCCCGGACAGCGTCGAGACGCCCAGCGGGGCCCGGGTGTTCCTGGTGGTCCCGCAGACCACTGAACAGGCCTATGTCGACGCCCTGGTGACCGCGGCCGAACGGGCCATGGTGGCCGCCCTGGCCCTCGCCGTGGTGCTCGCCCTCCTCGCCGCGCGCGGAGTGCTGGTCCCGGTGCGGAAGCTGCGCCTCGCCACCCGCCGGGTCGCCGAGGGCCGTCTGGACACACGGCTCGCGGTCAACGGCTCCGACGAACTCGCCGAGTTGTCCCACACGTTCAACGAGACGGCTGCCGCGCTGGAGACCTCGGTCGCCGAACTGCGCGAGATGGAGGCGCGTGCCCGCCGCTTCGCCGCCGACGTCTCGCACGAACTGCGCACCCCGCTCGCCGCGATGTCGGCGGTCACCGACATCCTCGACGAGGACGCCGCCCGACTGGACCCGGACACCGCCACCGCGGTCCGGCTGATCAGCACGGAGACCGTCAAACTCGCCCGGCTCGTCGATGACTTGATGGAGATATCCCGATTCGACGCGGGCGCCGCGGTGCTCCACCTGGACGAGATCGACCTCGCCGAGTCGATCCGTCGCACCCTCGCCTCCCGCGGCTGGACGGACACGGTGGAGACCGAACTGCCGCCGCCGCACGCGGTACGCGCACGAGTCGACCCGCGCCGCGTCGACGTGATCGTCGCCAACCTGGTCGGCAACGCCCTCAAGCACGGCGCCCGTCCGGTCATGGTGCGCCTGAGCGGTGACGACACGGTGGCCGTGATCGAGGTCCGGGACAGCGGCCCCGGCATCCCGTCCCACGTCCTGCCACACGTCTTCGAGCGGTTCTACAAGTCCGACACAGCCCGGATCCGCTCCGAGGGCAGTGGCCTCGGCCTGTCCATCACCGCCGAGAACGTCCGCCTCCACGACGGTACCGTGCGCGCCGCCGGCCACCGGGCGGGCGGTGCCGTCTTCACCGTGGAACTCCCGCTGCGGCGGGCGGAGCCGACCGAGGAGTACCGGCCATGAAGGCTCTGCACCGCGCCCCGCTGCTGGCGCTGCTCGCCGTCACCTCCTGCGGGATCCCCGCGACCGGGGTGGTCGAGGCGGGCGGTCCCGCGAGCGGGGCCCTGCCGCTCACGCCGGTCTACTTCGTCGAGAACGGCCGACTCGCCGCCGTGCCGCGCAACACCGGCCGGCCCGGCGACCCCACGGACGCGCTGCGGCTGCTGATGGTCGGTCCGCTGGCCGACGAGGGGGGCACCGACGTTCTCACCACCGAGTTGCCCCTCCTGCCGACCGCCATGGCACCGCCGTCGGCCGCCGTCGCCGTACCGGAGGGCTCGCCGTCGGCCGCCGTCGACGTACCGGAGGCCTCGCCGTCGGACCCGTCCGGCGCAGCCGGGAGCGTGTCAGACATCCCGACCGTGACGGTCGCGGGGAACGTGATGACGATCCGACTGCCCGCGGGCATGGCCGGGTTGAGCGATCTCGGGGTACGGCAGCTGGTGTGCACGGCGACCGCCGCGTACCGCCTCACCCGTCCCGGCACCGCGGCGCTGACCGCGGCGGTGACCGGCGGCGGACACCTGGTCAGGACGCCGGACGCGCGCTGCCCCAGTCGATGAACAGCCTCCCCGCCGGAGCGGCCGCGGTGTCCGCCTGCTGGAGCTGGCTCAGAAGCTGGTTCTGGCCGGCGAAGAGCTCGGTGAGGATACGGCGGGCGGCGCGCAGGAGCTCGGCGACGTCACCGCCGGCCAACGCGTAACTCACCGTGGAACCCTCCCGGATGGAGACGACGATGCCGGACCGCCTGAGGACGGCCAGCTGCGGGGAGAGGCTGGACGGCTCGATGGCGATGTCGGCGAGCAGGTCACGGACGGGCACCGGCCCGTCCTGGAGCAGCTCCAGGACCCTGTGCCGCGTGAAAACTCGGGTTCGGGCCCCTGAGCTGGAGGATTCTCCTGCGGGAGCGGTGTCAGACCGAGGATGACCGGAGTCCATGCGGTGGTCATGGATCTACCTGCTGGTCAAAAGGGTGTGACGCTTGTATCACCGGCAGACAAAAAACACCCTTGCGTCATACAGCCTGCAGAAGCTCGGTTTCTTCTAGGGCAGACGCGCGAGCGTCCCTCCCCGGGACCGGGACGCACCCCTGACAAGTGTCAGGACAGTGGCCCTGTCTCCCGTCGTTGCCTTGCAGCGGCGTCGGGTTCGGCACGTGTGGTGCCGGATCCGCGCTGTATTCGCTGTTCGTCGCCCGAGGGGAAGGCATCGTCATGACCGGACGTGCAATTGTCAAAGCAGCCTGTTCTGTCGCCGCCGGCGTACTGCTGGCTGGTGGAGTCACCGTCGCCATGCCGAGTACGGCACTGGCGACGGCGGCCGATTGCGAGCGTGGCAACTTCGGCTTCCGGGACATCTCCGACAGTCTGGTCGGTGTCCCGGCCGGCCCGGGGGACAAGGTGTTGCGCCCCTCCGACCCGCAGGGGCTCGTCGGGCGCATCAGTCTGCGAGCCGTCAGCATCGACGACAAGGTGTACGGATTCGCCGCGCTCACGGTCCCGCGTGCCGGGGACGACGTGTGGATGGACTGGACGCTGGACGGCCGTAACCTCCACGTCCAGTGCGGACCGTTCAGGGCCGGCCGTGACGGCTTTCAGCTGACCAGCGCCGCGAAGGTGACGGACAACAGCCCGAACTACCGGTTCCGTGCCTGCGGCGGCGGGGGCGGCCAGGCGGTGCAGTGCACGGACTGGTGGTAGCCGGACTGGTGATAGCCGGACCGGCGGACCGGACCTCGCGCCCCGGCATCCCGTGGATGCCGG
>NZ_JBHWZP010000021.1:0-57849 GCF_042728395.1 Streptomyces sp. NPDC060205 | reverse complement strand
GCCGTCCCCTCAGGGGCGGCCGCAGCTCTCTTGTTTCGTACGTCCGAACTCGCCGCACCATCCCGGACGGTGCCGACCGTGCTGGTCGCAGTGATCAGCGAATGGCTATGACCCGGTGTCGTGTGTCATCACGTAGGTGTTCCCGACGTCGGGGTCGCCGTAGAAGAAGAACAGCTTCAATTCGTCGTGCTGATCGCGGTCCACGTAGAAGGACCACGAGTACGTCGAAGGGGGTTCCGGGCTCGCCGTATCAGTGGCCGTTGCGGGGGAACGGCTCGCCACTTCGGTCCTTGCTGTCAGCGCCAGTCGGACGATCTGTCCACCGTCGTCGTCCGTCAGCTGCCAGGTTCCCGTGCCGGAGAGGCGCCATCGGTCCTCGAAGTCGAAGTCCTGCCCGTCGAGCTTCTCGAAAAGAGCCGTCGCGTCTTCGCGAAGCACTACGCGGGTCCCCTCGACATTTTCCCAGACCCCGGCGACTTCGGCCGCAGTGGCGTCGTGGACCCCCGTCCCCTCGTAGTACTGACAGGGACCGGCACACGCGGTCAGAGCGGCCGAGACCACCACCCCGCCGGCAAGGGCCGCCGCCCACACCCGCTGCCTGCTTCCGGTCGCCATCAGGGCCCGTGCAGCCTCACATCCGGGACTTCAGAACGTCGACCTCGCAGCCCGGCGCGAAGGGGTCGAAGCCGTGCTCGGTGAGCCAGCGAACTATCAGCAGGCTTCGCAACGACCACCACGCGTGGATCACGTCGAGGTCGACGTCGGCCCCGTAGCCGGCGATGACGTCGTCGAGGTGCTCCTCGTGTCCGAGCGTGAGGGTGGCGAGGTCGTGCAGGGCGTCACCCTGGCCCGCCTCGGACCAGTCGATGATGCCGGTGACCTCGTCGCCGTCGACGAAGACGTGCGCGATCTGCAGGTCGCCGTGTGTGAACACCGCAGTCCACGGCCGGAGTGCGGCCTCGGCGACCTGGCGGTTACGGGTGACCAGGTCGGCGGGCAGGACGCCGTTCCTCAGGAGCAACTCGCACTCGTCGTCGAGTTCCGCCGTCAACGCGGCGATGTCCCGGCCGGCCTGGCCTGGCCGGGGCGGCAGGGGTGCTTCGTGCAGCGTGCGAATGGCGGCACCCGCCGCGGCCCACGCCGCCGCCGATCCGGTCGACGGCCCCCCGAGGCTCCCGAGTGTCGTCCCCGGGAGTGCGGCGATCGCGAGCACGGGGGGTCTGCACCACAGGATCTCCGGCGTCGGGACCGGGGCGTGGGACATCAACTCGACCTCGGCGTGGATGCGCGCGTGACTGCCGTCCACCTTCAGGAACACGTCGCCGACGCGCAGAGTGGCGCGCTCGGAATGGGCGATGACGATTTCGACCTCATCCATGGGCGACCAGTATCCCTGTGACGATCGACGACGTCGCTTTCAAGGCCCCGAGCGATGATCTTCCGGACCACCGGCGGCAGAGGTCCGAGCCGGCTCCGCCTCGCGCAGCGTGCACCTGAAATTGGCTGGCATCACCCCACGGCAGGGGAGTTACTGTACGAGCGTGGTGACATCCGTGGGAGTGAAGCTGGGGCGGGAGGCCGCGCGGCTGCTCGCTGCCGCCGACTGCTGTGAGATCGAGCCCGGGTTGACCGATGCCGAGTTCCGCCGCATAGAGGCGGAGTACGGCTTCGAGTTCGCCGACGACCATCGGGCGTTTCTGGCTGCGGGGCTTCCGGTGAAGCAGCCTCCGCAGGAGGGGGCCACGTGGGAGAACCCGTGGCCCAACTGGCGTCATGGCGACCCGGCCAGCCTTCGGGAACAGCTTGAATGGCCGGTCGACGGCGTTCTCCGGGCCGTTGAGCACGGCTATTGGCATCCGACGTGGCGGCAGCGGCCTGCCGATGGAGCTGACGCACGCCGTGAGGCCTCGGCGATGTTGGACCAGGTGCCGAAGCTTGTCCCCGTCTACGCGCACAGGTTCCTGCCCGCTGGTCACGGGGCTCACGGCCACCCAGTTCTGTCCATCTGGGGCATCGACATCATCTACTACGGCGCTGACCTGCCCGACTACATCAATCACGAATTCGACGACTTCAGCGAACACACCCCTGACGACTGGAATCCGAGAGCAACCGTCGATTTCTGGCAGGACTTCCTCTCGTAGGGCTCGTAACGAGATGTCGCTGAGCTGCCCTGTCGAGGTGCCGCGTTCCTTCCAGCGCGTGCCGAACTCGTCGAAGGGCGCCCGGCGTCCGGGGCTCAGCTTTCCGCCCCGGCGGGCCGCCGCCGGCGGACGGCGAACTTCCCCAGCTCCCACAGCACCAGCAGGGCCAGCGGCGGCAGCAGCGCCCAGCCGAACTGGCCGAGGTGGAGCGGTGTGGTGCCCAGGATCCGGTTGAAGACGTCGGCCTGCACCACCAGCACGGCGAGGACGCCCTCGACCAGCAGCGTCCGGTTGAGCTGCCTGCTGTCGAAGGTGTCCGTGCTCAGTACCGTCCCGAGCGGGCTGCGGCACTCCAGCGCGGAAACGATCAGGCAGAGCGCGAACGCGGTCAGGGCGATCGAGTTGCCCACGGCGAGGGAGTCGTAGCGCTTCTCGCCGAGGACGAGCACGCCCAGCAGCGCGGCGGCCGTGAACGTCCCCGCGAGGCCGACCGTCACCATCAGCGGACGCGTCATCACCGGTTCGCCGCGCGGCCGCGGACGACGCGTCATCAGCCCCGGGCTCACCCGGTCGAAGCCCAGCGAGAAACCGAAGGCCGCGTTGACGAAGAAGTGGATCCACAACACCTGGGCGGGAGCGAACGGCTCCCCGTCCGCGATGTCGAACAGCACCGCGCCGAGGAACGTCAGTACGAACACGACGAGCAGGATCAGCACGAACCGGATGTACTTGGTGAGGTTGTCGTAGATCTTCCGGCCCTGCTCCACGGCGAAGACGATCGTGGCGAAGTCGTCGTCGGAGAGGATCATCCGCCCCGCGTTCTTCGCGACGTCCGTGCCGGAACCCATCGCGATGCCGATGTCGGCCGCCTTGATGGCCGGCGCGTCGTTGACACCGTCCCCCGTCATCGCCACCACGTCGCCCCGCTGCTTCAGCGTGTCCGCCAGCAGCACCTTGTGCTCGGGCGCCACCCGGCCGAGCACCCCGATGCGGTCGATGCGGGCCAGCCGTTCCTCCTCGTTCAGGGCCGCGAAGTCGGCCCCCAGCATCGCCTCGCCCTCGATGCCGACCTGCCGGGCCACGGCGGCACCGGTGACGACGTCGTCACCGGTGACCATGCGCACCCGTACACCTGCGGCCTGGGCGGCGTCGACCGCCTCGCGCGAGTTGTCGCGCGGCGGGTCGACCATCCCCACCAGGGAGGTCACCCGCAGCCTGGTGACGTACGCCAGGAGATCGCCGTCCGCGTGGAACTCCGCCGGGTCCAGGTCCCGGGCGGCGGCGGCCATCACGCGCCGTCCGGCCCGCCCCATCCGTTCCAGCTCCTCCTGCGCGCGCCGGCGCAGCGCCGCGTCGAACGGAACGCTCTCCCCGGCCGACAGGGCCGTCTCCGTGCGTTCGAGTACGGCGGGCGCGGCGCCTTTGACGAAGCAGCGCACCACGTCCCGGCCCTTGGCGTCGCGGGCCGCGTGGAAGGTCGCCATCAGTTTGTACGCGGGGTCGAAGGGCAGCGTCGCGAGCCGTGGCAGCCGCTCACGGGTCTCCGTCACGTCCAGACCGGCCTTGTGCCCGAGGACGATCAGAGCGCCCTCCGTGGGGTCCCCGACCACCTGCCCGTCGCTGGTGAGCGTCGCGTCGTTGGCGACCAGGTACGGCAGGATCGCCCCCTCGATGTCCGGAGTGCTGCCCGCCGCGTGCCGGACCCGGCCCTCCAGGCCGTACCCGGTGCCGGAGACGGTGTACCGGTCGTAGGGGTCCACCACCTCCACGACCGTCATCTGGTTCATGGTCAGCGTGCCGGTCTTGTCGGAGTTGATGGCCGAGACGAAACCCAGGGTCTCGACCGACGGCAGGTCCTTGACGATCGCGTGCCGCCTGGCGAGATCCAGCCCGCCCAGTGACAGGATCGTCTGCGTCACCGTCGGCAGCGCCTCCGGCACGGCGGCGATAGCCAGGGACACCGCGCTCACGAACAGCACGTCCCACGCCTCGCCCCGCTCCCGGCCCAGCCAGAACATCATGATCATGGTGAGTCCGGCCGCGCCCACGATCCACAGGGTCAGCCGGTCCAGCTCGCGGGTGAGCGGCGAGGGCGCGCGCCGGGTCGCTGACAGCATCCCGGATATCCGGCCCAGTTCGGTGCCCGCCCCGGTCGCGGTGACCACGAGCACTCCGCTGCCGTGGGTGACCGGGGTGTTCATGAACGCCATGTCCGACTGCTCGCCGGGCCCCGGGGCCGTACTCCGCACCACGGCGGTGTCCTTGGCGGCGGGCACGCTCTCCCCGGTCAGCGCCGACTCGTCGATCTGCAGCGCGACCGCCCCCACCAGCCGCCCGTCCGCGGGCACCTCGTCCCCCGCGCTGAGCAGCACCACGTCGCCGACCACCACCTCCTCGGCGGGGACCTCCCGCTCGGTCCCGTCCCGCCGCACCCGCGCGGTCACCTTCGCCATCGCCTTCAGGGCGTTCATGGCGCTCTCCGCCTTGCCCTCCTGGCGCAGCCCGATGACGGCGTTGAGCAACGTCAGCGCCAGCAGCACCACCGCCGTGCCCCACTCCTGCACGAGCAGCGACACGACGGCGGAGGCCACCAGGATGATCTGCATGTACGAGGTGTACTGGCCGGCGAACCGGCGCCAGCCGGGCACAGCCCGTTCCTCCGGCAGCGTGTTGGGCCCGTCCTCGGCCAGCCGCCGCTCGACCCGCTCGCCGCTCAGCCCCACGGCCGGATCGACGTCCAGCGCCGCGGCCACCTCGTCGGCCGTCCGCGCCCACCAGTCCCGCGCCGCCGGCGCGGCGGACGCGGCGGTCCCCGGCGCCCGCGCGGTCATCGGGCGGAACTCCCGTCCGGCCTCTCACTCTCCAACTGCTTCCGCGCCAGCTGCAGATCGTGCCGGGCGGCGTCGTCGATCTCCGGATACCGCGGGTCGAGTTCGATCAGCGTATGGGCGAGCACCGCCGCCGCGCAGGTCCTGGCGAACCACTTGTGGTCCGCGGGCACCACGTACCAGGGCGCCCACTCGGTGCTCGTCGCGGAGAGCATCGCGGAGAACGCCGACTGGTACGCGTCCCAGGAGGCGCGCTCCCGGACGTCCGCCGCCGAGAACTTCCAGTTCCGCTCCGGCACGTCGATCCGCTTCAGGAACCTGACCCGCTGCTCCTCCCGGGAGAGGTTCAGGAACAGCTTGACGATCCGGAAGCCGTTGTCCGTCAGATACCGCTCCCAGTCGTTGATCTCACGGTAGCGCCGACGCCACAGCGCCTTGCGTGGACGGTCCGGCAACTGCTGCCGCGCCAGCAGTTGCGGGTGCACCCGTACGACAAGGACCTCCTCGTAATAGGACCGGTTGAAGATCCCGATCTCCCCGCGGCTCGGGAGCCGACGGGCGTAGCGCCACAAGTAGTCGTGGCCCAGCTCCTCGGCCGAGGGCACCTTGAAGCTCGACACCCGCACTCCTTGCGGGTTCACACCGCTCATGACGTGCCGGATGGTCCCGTCCTTGCCGCCGGCGTCCAGCGCCTGCAGGCACAGCAGCACCCCGTGACTGCTCTGCGCGGCCAGCCTGCGCTGGTGGTCGGCGAGCAGCGCGACACCGGTGCGGAGCAGCTCCTGACCGTGCTTCTTGTTCGCGATGCCGGCGCGGTGGCCCGGATCGAAGTCTTCGGCCAGGCGCACCTTGCGACCGGGTTCCACCCGCAACGGGGCGATGAACTCGGCGATCCGCTTCGCACGTTTGTCCTTCATGGGACACCTCGTAACCGACTAGTAGCAGCTCTTCCGGCGCACCACGCGCGACGACCGAGAAGCCCTCGACGACCAGGTGGATCAAGCCCCGGGCGGCGAGGAAGACCTTGTCCTCCACCACGGACATCGGGCCCTGTACGAAGTCCAGGGTTCCCGGGATGAACAGCGGCACCGAGGCGAGGCCTGTGAGGCCGCAGACAGCCACCTGCTCGGCCTGGGGGCGTCGGTACCGGCTGCTCGTGTCCGCCATCGCGGGCCTCCGTGCTCGGGAGCCGGTGCGGTATGCACCGCCGTACACCGAAAACTGCCCCGGCCCGCCGGTGCGGGCATCACCCTCCCGGGGTGACGCCCGGACCGCCGGGAAGCGGACCGCGCCCCGAGGAACAGATGACGGCCGAGCTTGATCATCTGCTTTCGACAGCGGTCGGCCGATCGCGTCGTACGGTGGCCGCCCGGCAGGTCACGCGTGGGAGCGGATGCGCCGTACCGGAGGGACGAACATGCTCGGTCCTGTCCGGTCGCAGTGCACGCGCGAGGGCGGGAACATTCGCGGGCGCGTGCTGGTTAGACGAGGTGTGGTTATGGAGGGGGACAGTGTCCCCGGGCCTCACCTATAGCCCATGAGGACGATCGTTCGGCTGAAGCCTCATGGAGCCTTTCGCCGCGTAGGCGACCGCCCCTCCACAACCACGCCTTACGTGACAGCCGATTCTGCTGTTCTCGGCCGTATGCCGATCAGGTCGGAGATCAGTGTGGGCGGCAGGTCGGCTGGGGGCGGTCTCGTTGCTGCGCGTGCTGGCTGTCAGTCGAACATGTCCGCGTAGGGGTTTGGTTCGCCGGTCATGGGGTCCAGGCCCGCGTTGAACCGACGTTCCTGCTCCTCGTGATGGACGAAGGTACCCACTCGGCCCCGCAGTGAGCGATCGCTCAGGGGGCACGCGTCGAATTCAGCAGTCATGAGTCGTCGGAGGAACTCGGCCATGCCGCAGTCGAACAGGGCCCAGCGCGGATTGTCGTGCCTTCTCCAGACGATCACAGGCCAGTGGTCGGGGTTCGGTCCGGTCATGAGCCAGCCGAGTTCGTTCGCGTTGCAGCCGCTGCCCCAGGGCAGCACCCGGTCAGCTCCCGGAGCAACCCCGGGTACCCCGCCCTCCGTAGCCCACAGGTCGCGGAAGCCGGCTGCGTGACCGGTAATCGACGCCTGCCAGCCGTTCCCGGTCGGCAGAGGCGGCAGGACGATCAGGTCATCGATACAGCCGCCACCGTAGACAGCCATGAAGTGGCGATAGTCAGCGGGAAGAGGAGTGCTCAGGTGTGCTTCGACTGCCGTCCAGTTCACCCGCTCGTCCGCACCCCATTCGTGGTGCAGGATCCGCTGCAGCGCCTTTGTATCCGTTCGACTGGCCACCTGTCCTCCTGCGGTTTGTGCCGCTCGTGCTGGTGCACGATATCCGGCCGAACGCCGACAAGTGAGGTCGGCTGTCGTCGGAGGCTTGCCCACATGAGGATGGCGGCGAGGCGGAGTGCAGCCGGGTAAGCGACGGTGAGTCTGTCCGTCCGTGGTGCCAGAGCGGGCTACTGCCTGAGCCGGTTGGAGACAGCTGGAGTTGCGGTGCTTGGGCGGCATGTGGCTCAGTCCCAGGTGGGTCAGACATCTACACCCTAGGCGCGCGGCAGGGCGCCAGGCCGTCAGCACGCGACGTGGACCGGAGCCTGAGAAGTGATATCGGTCGCCGGTCGCGGAGGAAGTCCGCCAGCGGCTGACGGAGATGTTCACGCCCGTCCAGCCCTCGGGCCATGAGCGTCGGTGTTGAGCCACAGGAATTGGCTGTTCAAGGCCGGTAGGGCGCCAGGTCACGTATCAATTCCACTGCGGCGCCGAGGAGTTGTACCTCGCTGTCGCTCGTGGACGGGTCGGCCGCCCGTCTGTTCCTGGCTTCTGTGAGGTGGCCGGAGTGGGTGTCGGTCAGGGTGATTGCGGGGGCGAGGTGTGCGAGCAGTGAGGTGAGTACGGCCCGCGCCGGTGCCGCTTGGGCGGTGTTGCCGGCGGCCACCTGCGCCAGGATCAGGGCCGACATCCCGCAGTCCAGTGCGGGTGGCCCTTCCTCGGTGTTGCGCCAGTCGATCACCATGGGCTTTCCCGAGGTGAGCATCACGTTGTCCGGGTGCAGGTCGAGGTGGAGGATTCGGATGCCGGGATCGGCGGAGACCCGTGCGGGAACCTTGTGCAGGCGGTGCAGCAGGCCGGCGAGCTCTGCTCCTGCCTCCTCGGCAGCGATCGTGCCCTGCACCAGTGCCTGGAGCATGGACGGACCGTGCAACCGCTGCATCACCAGGTCGGTTCGCCGCGCTGTGCAGTGTCCGGCGCCTTCCGGGTCCCGCAGACGGGGCACCGGATACCCGTGCTCGGCGAGGTAGGCCATCACAACGGCCTCTGTGGTGACGCCGCCGCCGTCGCGATACCGACGAAGGACCCAGTGATCGTCGATGGCGAACACGTCCGCGCTGCGCCCGGAGCCGAGTAACTCACCCGCCATGCAGGGATCCTATCCGCCAGGGGGAACGCCGCCTTTCCCGTGCGCTGCCGCACCGCATCACGTACGCATGTCGAGTCTTGCGAACGCCTCGACCTCCACGGTCGCCACCTCGCCGACGCTCGCCGGTGTGCGCACCTGGTGGCCGCGGGGCCCACTGTCCCGCTGGTTCGCCGCGTTGGCCCAGTGGTCAGCAGATGCTCGCCCGAGCATGCCGGCAGGTGGGGGACCCGGATGCGCGCCGCGCGGGGCGCTGCCGTCGGCCGCCTCGGCGCAGGATGGTCTTCCCGCGGGCGCCGACGAGGTGGACGGCCTCGCCGAGCCGCGTGCTTCGTGGCGTCGGGTGATGGACTGGCCACCGGTGCTTATTACGTCGGCGGTAGTGGTGGTGACGGATGACCCTGGTGGCGGCCACAGCCGCGGGCAGGCACCGCACGATCGGCGTAACAGCCGTTGTGACGCCGGTGACAGGATCACAACAAAGAAGCCTACAACTGCCGGCGGGGCTGCCCGGTCTCACTGTGCGTGGACGGCGACGACCGACCGTCCTGCCATGAGATCACAAGGGGGAACACCATGAAGTCGATCCGTCACAAGGCAGCCACCGCCGGCGCCCTTGCTGTTTTGGCCCTGGGCGGCACGCTTGCCGTGACCACACCGGCCTCGGCCGCCACCGCGGGCGCGTACAACGGAGCGTGCGGCACGGGGTACGAGGTCTTCACGTCGACTCCGGTCAATTCCTCGCAGACCACCGTGGCCGCGACCACGTACGTTGCGTACAGCTCGGCGGACGAGCAGTGGTGCGCCGTCACCGTGCGCAACAAGCCTGGTGCCCGCGTGTTCATGGAGGTCACCCTGGACACCTGGCCGACCAGCAGCACCCCGGCCAGGGACGCCGGCTCCTACACGACGTTCGCCGGCCCGGTGTACAAGGACCTCCCCGAGCCGGGCCTGTGCATGACCTGGAGCGGTTCGATCGACATCTACTACAACTCCGACCGCGGCCTGTGCCCCTGACCAGATGGCAATCGGCGTGATCGACCTTCGGACCCACGGGGCCGACTGCTCGCGCAGCACATCACGTCGTAGTGAAGATGGATCCGGGGGAGGGGGCGGGAAAGGTGTTGCCTCCACCCCCGGAAGTGCAGGGCCGCACAGGTACGGCATGCTGTCGCGGCATCTTGGTTTGATTGGTTTGATAACCTGCGCGAATGGACGAGGTGTTGGACGAGGGGCCGTTCTTTCACGGCACGAAGGCCGAGTTGCGGGTCGGAGATCACCTCACCGCCGGTTTCCGTTCCAATTACCGGCCCGAGATCGTGATGAACCACGTGTACTTCACCGCGTTGCGTGACGGCGCGGGACTTGCCGCCGAACTCGCCGCTGGTGAGGGAGCCCCGCGCGTGTATGTCGTCGAGCCTACCGGGGAGTTCGAGAACGACCCGAACGTCACCGACAGAAAGTTCCCCGGCAATCCCACCCGCTCCTATCGCAGCAGGGAACCTCTCCGGATCGTCGATGAGGTCACCGACTGGACGCGGCAGACCCCCGAAGCTCTCCAGATGTGGCGTGACCGACTGGCCGCAATCCGTTCGGACGACCGCGCCGAAATCATCAATTAACACCTGTTCCTACATAGTCAGTTGACGGTTGTGCTGAGTGCGGGGCGCCATCGTTCCTGACGGCTTGTGGGAGTTGGCAGAACCGCTGCTACCGCCGACCCGCGTGCGTCCGCAGGGCGCCGGGGTCGCGAACATCGCTGATGAGGCGGTGTTCGCCGCGATTGTCTACGTCTTGGTCAGCGGCTGCGTATAGGGACGGACTGCTGCCGCCTTGCTCACACCGCGACGGCCCCGACAGGTCATCAGTTGTCGTGGTAACCGGCAGGTGCGCTGTTGCCCTCGTGGTGGCCGGTGGGTGCGACGCCGCCGTCGATGTGACCGGCGGG
Source organism: Streptomyces sp. NPDC060205 (assembly GCF_042728395.1). Taxonomy (NCBI): domain Bacteria; kingdom Bacillati; phylum Actinomycetota; class Actinomycetes; order Kitasatosporales; family Streptomycetaceae; genus Streptomyces; species Streptomyces sp. NPDC060205. The sequence continues at coordinate 47,478 of NZ_JBHWZP010000021.1, read as the reverse complement.
CTGAACGCGGTGACTGTCCCATGGCTGTGCGAGCGCCGACGCCGCCGGAGACAGACCCATCACCACGGCCGCAGTGGCTACGAGGATGGTGATCATACGTTTACGCATTTTCTTCACCCTTGTGCTGGAATCGCAGCGGGCCCCTGGTGGGCCGCCGACACACCGCCCATCTTCTCTGGGCTCGCAGCGAAATGTCGTGTTGTTTTCCAGCGTCTGACGCACTGTCCTCGTACACAGGCGCGCCAGGGGAGCGGTGACTACCGCCGTTCACCACGGCCTCTGCCGCCTCCGTCTCCAATGCGACAGCAGCGCCTGCCGACATCGCGGCCATCACCGGTGAGACCATTCGCCGGGCGATCCGGAACCGGTCCAGCCTTCCAAGGACTCCTCCAACCGAGCGGTCATTTGAGCCAGTTCTTCTTCAGGCCGTCCATCAGCTCCGGTCCGCCGCCTCCGCCGTGGCGGTGGCGGCGGTGGCGGCGGTGAAACGCGCCGCGAGTGCCGCGACCGCGGCACGCAGTTCCTCCCCGCCCTCGACGCGGAAGGCGAACGGCACCCGCGCCAGCCACTCCTGCGCGTACATGTCCGGGTTACGGGTGCTGCCGACCAGCACGCATCCGTCCCTCAAGGGCTCAAGGCGCCCCATGGGCGGGTGGATCCACGGAGTCACCTCGGTCAGGGGAGCGTCGAACACCACACGGGTGGAGAACTCCCATCCCAGGCCCAGGTTCTCCTCAAGCACCGCCACCGGGTCGAGGCCCTCGGGCGGCTCGAATCCGTGCTCGGTCGGCCGGACCGCACGGACCCGGTCGGCCCGGTAGGTGCGGATCGCGTCCGCGCGATGGGAGTGGCACAGCAAGTACCAGCGCCCGTAGCGGATGACGATGGACCACGGATCCACCTCCGCCTCCCACTCGTTTCCCGCCTCGCTGCGGTACGTGACCGACACGCGACGCCGGGCCGCGATGGCGTCGACGAGCTCGCTGGTGATCGCCGGATCGGGGTGGGCCGCGTATGGGTCCGCTGCAGCCGACGCGTACTCCCGCAGCAGTGCGGCCTGTTGACCGACGCTCTCCGGGAGCGCCTTGACGACCTTGCCCAGGGCAGTGCCGATCAGGTCGTCGGTGTCGGCCGCGGTCGGCTGGCCGCTGAGTACCGCCATCACCAGGCCCACGGCCTCGGACTGCGTGAAGTGCACAGGTGGCAGTCTCGTCCCGCGCCCTAGCCGGTACCCACCGTGCGGCCCCCGGGCCGACTCCACGGGGATGTCGGCCTCGCGGAGGATCTCGACGTACCGGCGCGCGGCCCGCTCCGTGACGCCCAGCCGCTCGGCGAGTTCGCCGGCTGTCGTACCGGGGCGGGTCTGAAGAATCTCCAGGGCGCGCAGGGCACGTGCGGTGGGGCTGAGATCATTCGGCACAGGAGCAGGCTAATCCGCTCAGCTCAGCTCTGCGCCCGAAGGGATCCGGGGCGTCGTGCCGGGCCAGGAGGGAGAGGGCGACCGGGCCTGTTTTCCATCCGTGTACTGCCGGTGGTCTTCGCCCAGGGCGTTCGGGCGGTCACCGCACAAACCGGCAGTGGATTGTCCGGATCACCTTCTACGGTGGCGTCCATGCAGTCGGAGAAGAGGAACTGACCATGGACATTCTGCTCATCGGTGGCCTGTGGCTGAACGGATCCGCGTGGGACCGTGTCGCGTCCGCGCTGAAGCCGCTCGGCCATCGACCTGTGCCGCTCACCCTTCCGGGCCAGGGGGACGGCTCCGTGTCCGCCACGCTCGACGACCAGTTGACGACGGTGCTCGCCGCGGTCGACGCGGCGCCCGGCAAGCCCATGGTGGTGGGGCATTCCGCCGCCTCCACGCTGGCCTGGCTGGCTGCCGACCGGCGGCCGGACCGGTTGGCGAAGGTCGTCCTCGTCGGTGGTTTCCCCACCGCCGACGGCCAGCCGTACGCTGACTTCTTCGAAGTGAGTGACGACGTCATGCCCTTCCCCGGCTGGGGTCCGTTCGAGGGGCCGGACGCCGCCGACCTGGACGAGGGGGCCAGGCGAGAGTTCGCGGCGGCCGCGGTCTCCGTGCCCGCGGGCGTGACCAAAGCGGTGGTGCGGCTGGCGGACGAACGGCGCTTTGACGTTCCGACCGTGGTCGTATGTCCGGAGTTCACGCCCGCGCAGGCGCAGGAATGGATCAACGACGGCGACGTCCCGGAACTCGCTCGGACCAAGCACGTCGACTTTGCCGACATCGACTCAGGCCATTGGCCCATGCTCACGCAGCCTGTCGAACTGGCCCGCATCCTGGCTGCCGCAGCCGACGCGGCCTGACGGGAGAATCTTCGGACACGAACGACACCTTGAGAGGCAATCCCGGCGCTGGTGCGACCCGCTTGCCGGCTCCATCGGTACGGGTGTGCTGGTTGTGAGGGAGCGCCTGACCAGCTTGAGCACCAGTTCTTCAACCTGGCGACAGATCTGGTTGCGCCCCTCACGGCGCTAGGAGCTGCCCCCACGGACACCGCACGAGGCACACTCCATGTTGCTGCTGCCACGGTCGGTGTTCGTCGTCAGGAAGATGACGCTGTTGAGGTCCCGGGACGGTCAGTTGGCCCGCTTGGCCTGGTGCTCGACCCTTGCGCGGCGGATGCTCCGCTTGCTGCCAGCCGCTGTGTGATCCGGTCGAACAAATCCGTCAGCGGCGCACCGACGTCTTGGCCGAACTCCGTTAGTCCGTAGGTGACTTGGGGCGGCGTCGTCGGCTCGACCTTCCGCCAGACCAGGTCGTCCTGGACCAGTGCGCGCAGTGTCTGAGTGAGCATCTTCTCGCTGATGCCCTGGATGCTGTTGCGCAGTTCGTGAAACCGAAGGTCGTTGCTTCGCAAGGAGATCAGCACCCAGATACCCCATCTGCTGGTCACGTGGTCCACCACGTCGCGGGCAGGGCAGTCGGTGTGAAACACCTCATACCGATGACCCGCCTCGGCCTGCGTAAGCTGCGCGCCTTCTCTCATGTTCGGAGCTTACCTCTGGGTATGTTCTTACGAAAAGTAAGCCCGCCTCCTAGTGTCCATTGCCGCAGTGCACAACGGATGAGGAGCTGAACATGATCGTGGTGACCGGGGCTACCGGGAATGTGGGCCGGCCTTTGACGCTGGCCCTGGCCAAGGCGGGCGAGCAGGTGACGGCGGTGTCTCGGCACGCGGCGGCAGTGCCGGACGGGGTCCGGCACGTATCGGCCGACCTGGCCGATCCGCAGGGCCTCAGTCCCGCCTTGGACGGGGCGAAGGCGTTGTTCCTCCTGCTGTCCGGCGACCTGCACGCCCCCGAAGCCAGGCCGAGCGACATCATCGACCTGGCTGCTGCCAACGGGGTCAGCCGAGTCGTCCTGCTCTCGTCGCTGGGCGTGGTGACCAGGCCACTCGGCCCGTCTCGGATCGCGTTGCGCGCGCTGGAGAACACGTTGAGGGAATCCGGCCTGGACTGGGCCCTCCTGCGACCGGGCGGTTTCGCCTCCAACGCCTTGGCGTGGGCGGACTCCGTCCGCACGCACGGGACGGTCGCCGCGCCCTTCGGCGATGTCGGGGTTCCGATCGTGGACCCGGCGGACATCGCCGAGGTCGCGGCAGCCTGTTTGCTGGACGACCGGCACACCGGCGGAATCTTCGAGCTGACCGGGCCCGAGGTGATCACGCCCCGTCAGCAGTCGCAGGCCATCGCCGCCGCGCTCGGCTCGCCGGTGAGATTCCATGAACTCACCCGCCAGGAGGCCAAAGCGGCGATGACCCAGTTCGTGCCGGCGGAGCTCGCGGACGACACCCTGGACATCATCTCCGCCCCGAACCCCGCTGAACTGCGGATCAGCTCGGACGTGGAGCGAGTCCTCGGTCGCGCTCCGCGCCCGTTCAGCAACTGGGTCGCCCGTCATATCGCCGCCTTTCGCTGAGGCACAACTCAGGTGAAACGCCCGGGCGGCCCCGTGTGACTACGGCCGCACGGGCCCGCCCCGTCGCGTCACCGCCCACGACCATCCACTCGCCTTTGTCCACCTGGGCCGAAAGAGCCGATGAGCTGGTTGGGAGGCCTCACTCTTCCTCCTCGTCTGCATCCAGCAGCGCGTGACATGTAAGGGCCAGGCGGCCCGTTTCGATTTCCGGCGTCACCACGGACACCCGCGCAAGCGGGCCTCGGGCTGTTGCTGGCACGGCAACAGCCTCCACTACGCTGACGCCCACATGCACAACGTTGCGCTCGCGTCACGAGCGAAGAACGAAGCCATGCCCTCTGGCCTGTCGCATCACAGCCTCGTACAACTACCTGTTAGGGGCATCTGTTCGGCGTTCGCGTAGCGAATAGTCTGCAACTGCCTTGTGGTGTCGAGCTGTTGCGGATGCGAGTTTCCGCAGGAACGGGGGAGTGATGAATGAACTGGTGTTCGACAGTGATGACTTGAGCCTTACCGAGGACTTCCTCAGCCGGGCCTACGCCCGTCTGCGCATAGACCACTGCGGCACCAACAGCATCAGAACCCGGATGCGCCGCGATGTCATGCCGTCGGTCACCGTGGATGAACTCGACTTCAACTACGAGATGAGCTACGCGGTAGCGCCGCTCGGCAAACTCGCCTTGTGTACGGTGCAGGAAGGCACAATCGCGGACAACACCTTTCACGGGGTCAAGGATTCCTACGGCCCGGGTGACATCGCGGTGCTCGCACCGCCGACACAGCCGTACTCGGGCCGCGTGTGCGGCGCCCGCTACAACGTCATGATGATGGACACCCACCTGCTGAACCAAGTCGCAGACGTCGAACCGACCGGCGCCCCGGTGCGGCTGACCAGCCATCGGCCCCACTCTCCGGCCGCCGCAAGCCAGTTGAAGCACCTCATCGCCCATCTGCGCGACCAAGTGCTCTGCGACCCCATCCTGTGCGAGGAGCCGCTCATCGTCTCGGCCAGCGGGCAGATGCTGGCCGCGAGTGTTCTGGCGGCGTTCCCGCACTCGGCCCGTATCGACGCGGACGCGCAGGACCGCAACGACGCACACACCCTCACCCTGCGCCGAGCCCTCGCCTACATCGACGACCACGCTGAAGAGCCCATCACCGTCGCCGACATCGCGGCTGCGGCCCATGTGACCGTTCGTGCTCTGCAGTACGCCTTCCGCCGCCACCTCGACAGCACGCCCACAGCCCACCTGCGCTGGGTTCGGCTGGCCAACGCTCATCGGGAACTGCAGGCGGCCGACCCCGGCACGGGCGTCACGGTGACCGGCATCGCGGCCCGCTGGGGCTTCCACCAGCCCAGCCGTTTTGCCGCCGCCTACCGCGTCGCGTACGGGGTCCTGCCCTCGCGCACCCTGCACACGTAGCAGATGAGGAGTTGAGTTGACACGCCAGCTGAGCTGCGTGGAAACGTAGGTCTTCGGAGACGCTCAACGGCCCTGCGCGCGGATCGCGACGACGAGGGCTCACACCGACTGCGGGAGGGCAGCTGGGGATCCTGCCGGTCGTGGAGTTGTTCGCTCTCCGTGTGTCCGGCTTTCGACTGCGAGCGTCCGCGTGCACAGGTTCGATCTTCCTGGCCGAGACCGAGGCAGAGACCCGATCGGGGCTCTCCGGACCGCCTCACCGAGGAACTCGTGCCAACGACGACATGAGCCCACAGGCATGTCGTCATGTCGTCGACGGAGAGACCTGAACTCGACCGGCAGCAGGGTCCGGGCCGCCAGCCGAGCCGGGCGCCTCAACCGGCAAGAGGATCCATATCGCCAGCCAAAGAGTCGCCGTTGATGCCGTCGGCATGAGGTCCATGATTCCTGCGGAACGGACGGCCCCGCTGCACGATAAGCGAAACATCGGTCGCGCAAGGTCCCGTGGACGAAACTCCGGCCGCCCTGCCAGGGAGGCCAACTGTTCCTAACAGAGCCGTTGGACGTGGCGGTGTGTGATCAGGCAGACGGCGGGTGCGAGGAAGGCTTCGTGGATGACGCCGTGCCTTTTCCAGCGGATGCGCAGACGGCGGAAGCCGTGGAACCAGGGATCGTGCGCTCGACGACGTAGCGGAAGATACCCAGGCTGCGGCCGAGGGGTTCGCCTCGCTTTGCGATCACGGGGCGGATTCCGCGCTGCCAGAACAGGTGGCGGTGCTTGTCGTGGTCGTATCCGCAGTCGGTCAGCAGGGCATTCCGAGCCGACCCTACAGGCGCCCGGGGCTTCGTCGTCCTGGTGTGCCGCTGGGTCGTGGAACGTTCGGCTATCGAACCTCCGCCACATTTGCCTACGTGATGACGCAGGACGACAAGCTCGGCACCTTCGTGAGCGATGTCCTCGTGGCGGAGGGCAAGCTGGTCGCCATCGGTGCGGATCTGGCCGACGAGCACGCCCGCGTCATCGACGGCACCGGCAGCGCCGTCCTCCCCGGCTTCATCGACACACACCGCCACAACTGGCAGGGCGCCCTGCGCAATCTGGGCCCCGCCTGGACGTACGAGGAGTACCGCAGCCAGATCCAGATCGGACTCGGCCAGTACTTCACCCCCAGGACGTCCACATCGGCAACCTCGCGGCAGACCTGATGTCCCTGGACGCCGGGGTCACGACCGTGCGGGACGAGTCCCACATCAGCAACAGCCCCGCGCACTCGGACGCGGCCATCGCGGCGCACTGGGAATCCGGCATCCGCGCCGTCTTCGACCACGGCTGGCCGTCGACGAACGCCGAAGAGTGGCAGTTCGGCAGCGTGCACACCCACCCGGACGACATCCGCCGTATCCGCGACGAGGTGCTGTCCGACGACTCCGCGCGGGTCACCCTGAACGCCATGCTGCGCGGACCGGAGTTGTCGACGCTGCACGTGGCCGAGCAGGACATCCGTCTCGCGCGTGACCTGGGGCTGCGCATCAGCATGCACGTGGGTCTCGGCGAGTGGGGCGCGCAGCAGCAGGCCGTGCGGCAACTCGCGGACACGGGGCTGCTGGCCTCGGACATGACGTTCATCCACCTGTGCACGTCGACCGACGACGAACTGCGCATGGTGGCGGCGCACGGCGCCACCGCGTCCGTCGCCGGAGCGCTGGAGGCGTTCATGCCGGGCCTCGGCCATCCCACCACCAACCGGCTTCTGGCCGCGGGCATCCGCCCGAGCCTGAGCGTGGACACCGAGACGATCGTGAGCGGAGACATGTTCGGCGTCATGCGCGCCACGCTCGCCTACCAGCAGCTTGTCCTCGCCGGCGCCGCGGGCCCCATGGGCCGCCTCCCCGGTCTCCCCACGTTCGACGCCGCGGACCTGCTGTCCTTCGCCGCCATCGAGGGCGCGCGGGCGGCAGGTATCGACGACCGCACCGGCAGCCTCACACCCGGCAAGGACGCGGACCTGATCATGATCCGGCTCGACCTACCTCCTGCCGGCGACACACGCCGCCGCGTCCATCGTGGCGGGCGGCCACGCCGGCAACGTCGTCGCCGGTACGGTCCTCAAGGAGGACGGCGTCCTCAAGCGCGGCGAGGCGGTCTTCGAGGCGGCGGCGGCCTCCCGCGACCGGCTGTTCCACGCCGCCGGTCTGCCGCATCCGGCGTGAGTCCGCCGCGACAGCGGGGCGAACTCGTTGACGACCCCCTTCGTGGCGGCCCCCGCCCGCACCGCTTGTCGGACCAGGTGCGCACCTGGCCGCGATTGACGAGCACGTTGGCTGCTGCCTGCAGCTGGTGGGAGCGGCGAGGTCGACCAGGCGCGTATTGCTGCGGACGCGCATAGCAAGGTGATGCAGGGTCCGGTGGGCCGTCACCTGCGGGTTGGACAGGTCGGCCAGTTCGGGCAGGCACAGGGCCGGAGGGCAGACGCGCGGCAGGTCCTCGCTGAGCAGCTTCGGGACTTCCTTGACGACCATCCCGTAGCGGTGCCTCGGGGTCGGCCGCGCACCAAAAGACCGGTTCGCGGCGTCTCACCCTCGAAGACCTGGCGGAAGTCCGCGCATTGCGCGAGACCGTGCGTGAGGTGCTCGAACGGGCGGACGCGGACGCGGTCGAAGCTGCGGCTCTGATCAACGACGGTCTGCGTCGCAGCCTCGCCACCCCGGTGCTGCGTCACGAGGACGACCGCTGGTGGACCGACCTCTGCGACGACGGGAGCGGTCGGGCCAGGCGGGGGAAGTCCGTTCGCGTCGGTACTGCGCCCCGGGCTGCCGGTGCAGGACCTGCTCAGCGATCAACAACTCCTCCCGCTCAAAATGGATACGCGCCGACGACCAGCGCGAGTACCCCGCATCCCAGTCCCATGACCTGCGTACTGCATGTGCACAGTCTCAATGGGAACGCGGCACATTTCGCCCGGATTCCGACCCGCGGTGTACGTGGTGGTACGTCTTCAGCGGTCGATGGCGGCCATGTTGTCGGCGTCGTAGCGCTCGCCGGAGGCCCGGGGCAGGTCGTTCAGGCGGGCGACGTGGCTGGCAGTGAGCTCGATGCGGTCGGCGGCGGCGTTCTCCTCCAGCCGGGCGACTCGCTTGGTGCCGGGGATGGGCGCGATGTCGTCACCCTGGGCGAGCAGCCAGGACAGGGCGACCTGTGCGGGCGTGGTGTCGATCTCGGCGGCTACGGCCCGGACCTCGTCGACGATGCGCAGGTTGCGTTCCAGGTTGCCGTCGGCGAAGCGGTGGTTGGTGCGGCGCCAGTCGTCGGTGTCAAGATCGTTCAGGGAGCGGATGCTGCCAGTCAGGAAGCCGCGGCCAAGAGGGGAGTACGGCACGAAGCCGATACCCAGTTCGCGCAGGACAGGCAGGATCCCGGCCTCCGGATCGCGGGTCCACAGTGAGTATTCGGATTGGACCGCGGTGATTGGATGCACGGCGTGAGCGCGGCGGATCGTGGCGGGGCCGGCCTCCGACAGGCCGATGTGGCGGATCTTGCCTTCGGCCACCAGTTCGGCCAGCGCGCCAACGGTCTCTTCGACGGGCGTACCGGGGTCCACCCGGTGCTGGTAGTAGAGGTCGATGTAGTCGGTGCGCAGGCGCTTCAGTGAACCCTCCACGGCCAAACGGATGTTGGCCGGGGTGCTGTCCGGGGCCGTGCCGCCGGTGTGGGACATCAGTCCGAACTTGGTCGCCAGTACGACCTCGTCCCGGCGCCCTTGCACGGCCCGGCCGACCAGCTCCTCGTTGATGAAGGGGCCGTACCCCTCAGCGGTGTCGACATGGGTGACCCCGAGGTCCAGAGCGCGGTGGATCGTGCGGATGGACTCGTCGTCGAACTGGCCGGCGCCGGTGTAGAACGCCGACATTCCCATGGCTCCGAGACCGATGCGAGAGACCTTGAGGCTGCCGAGCGAAACGTCTTTCATGGCGCGGACTTCCCTTCCCATCAGTTAAGTACCGTTCGGTGCAGAACTTAGCACATCAAGACCGACCGGTACTGAACTGCGTTCGCCGCCTCGGCGGGATGAGACTGCTGGTCGGCGTACATCTGTACCGAGAGGTACGCTTGAGGGATGGGTGACTCCCGAAGGGCCGTCATGGGCCGGCCCCGAGAATTCGACATCGACCAGGCGCTCGAACGGGCGATGCGGGTGTTCTGGGCCCGAGGGTACGAAGGTGCGAGCCTCGCCGAACTGACCGGCGCCATGGGGATCACCAAGACGAGCATGTATGCGGCCTTCGGCAACAAGGAGCAGTTGTTCCGCAAGGCTCTCCAGCGATACGGCGAGGGGCCGGCCGCTTACGCGACGCGCGCCCTGGAGGAGCCCACCGCGCGGGCTGTGGCCTTGGCGTTCCTCCGTGGAGCGGTCTGCACCACGACCCCTTCTGGCGGACCCTCCGGGTGCCTGACCGTGCAGGGTGCGCTGGCGTCGAGCGACGAGAGCCGGGCCGTCCACGACCTGCTTGTCGACTGGCGCAACGGCGCGGGGGTCCGCCTTGAGGAGCGCTTCCGGCGCGCCGTCGACGAGGGTGATCTTCCGCGCGACGCCGACCCTCGGCGCCTTGCCCGGTTCATCATGACGATGGGGTTCGGTATCGCGGTGCAGGCTGCCAACGGCCTCGGTCCTGCCGAGCTCGATGAGATCGTCGACACGGCGTTGCTCGGCTGGCCTGCGTAGCGGCTGCACCCCTTCGCTCACCGCGGTGGGCAATCTCCTTCCTTGGGGGCCGTGACGGTGCGGCAAAACTTCTGTACCGTACGGAACAGAAGTTTCGCGCAGTGGTTCCTACCCTGCCGACGAGCACCGCGACGAAACCGTCAAGGGCCGTCGCGCAACACCGAGCACGACCTCTGCTCCGGAGACCGAAGAAGGAGATCATGTCCGACGCCGACCTGCGCGAGTTCTACCTGCGCTACATCGGGGCGCTCAACGCCCACGAGATCGACCGCATGGACGAGTTCATCAACGACGAGACCACCCTGAACGGCGAGCCGGGCACGCGGAACCAGGTCATCGCTGTGCTGAACGGCATCATCGACGCGGTCCCGGACTTCCACTGGGAGCTCCGGGAGATCGCGATCGATGGTGATCGCCTGGCCGCCCGTCTGACCAACACGGGCACGCCCGCCAAGGAGTGGCTCGGTGTGGCTCCCACCGGCGCCTCGTTCGAGATCGTCGAGTACGCCATCTATCAGGTTCGTGACGGGCGGTTCGTGCACATGACGGCCCTGCACGACGCCGAGACCCTGAGGCGGCAGCTCGGTGCCTGACCTCCGTAAGCCGATCGGGGTCGGCATCGTCGGCCTGAGCGCCAGGGGAGGCTGGGCGGCCGGGGCTCACCTGCCCGCGCTGAGAGCCGTCGACGGGATCGAGCTTCGCGCGCTGGCGGCGAGTTCCGAAGCCTCTGCCCAGGCCGCGGGAGCGGCGTATGGCGTACCCGCGTACACGTCGGTCGAGCAGCTCGCCGACGACGAGAACGTCGACCTCGTCGTTGTCGCCGTCAAAGTGCCTCAGCATCGGGACCTCGTATTGCCCGTGCTGAAGGCGGGAGTGCCGGTGCTCTCCGAGTGGCCGCTCGCCGTCGACCTGCGCGAGGCCGAGGAGATGGAGCGTGCCGCCGGGACGACGCGCACCTTCGTCGGTCTTCAGGGACGCTCCTCGCCTACCTTCCGCTGGCTGGCCGACCTCGTGTCCGAAGGATTCGTGGGGCAGGTGCTCTCCGCCACCGTCGTGGCGTCATCGACCGAATGGGGCACTCCGGTGTCTGCGAACATGGTCTACACGCTCGACCGCGAGCTCGGCGCCACGATGCTGACCATCGCGTTCGGACACGCGATCGACCTGGTGTCGATGGTCGTCGGCGAGCTTCAGGAAGTGGTCGCTACGACCGCGACCCGGCGCCGGCAGGTTCCCCTCGGGCGCACCGGGCAGGTCGTTGCGATGACCGCCGAGGACCAGATCGCGATCTCGGGCACCGTGGCGGGCGGGGCGATCCTGTCCGTCCACCACCGTGGAGGCGCGGCATCGGGTGCAGGGTTCTCTCTGATCATCGACGGCACGGAGGGGAGACTTGAGATCACCGCCGCCGAGTTCCCGCACATCGGTCCGGTCACGGTGCGTGGCACACGCAACGGCGGTCGGCCTGCGGAGGTTACGCCGCCCAGCGGCTACGACGACTATCCCGGCCTGGCCGAAACAGCGATCCACACGCTGGCGCACGCCTACTCCGCGATTCGGGACGACCTCGTTCACGGAACAGCTGTAGCCCCGGACTTCACCCACGCCGTCAAGCGCCACCGACTCCTTGACGCGATCGCACGCTTCGCCGCCACAGGCCAACGAAAAGCCCTCCATCCTTAGTCGCGCAGCCAGTCGAATTCGACACTGTTCGACGTCGCTGCGCCACCTCGGCCCGGCCCCTGTCATGTGTGCCGGCATACTCGGCCGCACGCTGACCGATCGAGAGCGGACACGAGCGAGCGTGGCGTTCGGCGCAGCAGAACCCGACAACGGTTCTGCTCAGCTGTTCATGGGGACCTCATAGCGTCATCTCGCCTGCCTGATCGAGGAGTTGGCGGCGCATGGCAGGCTGGCCTTGAAGGCCGCGCCGTCGTGCTGTAGGGGGCGGAGTCCGCAGGCGGGCGGAGGACGCCAGGGCCCGCCACCAGCTGGTGTTCACCGACCGGCTGGTGGTCACGCTGATCCATCTTCGTCACGACTTACCGCCTTCGGTGCTGGGAGCAGAACACCATGAAGGTCACCGTGATCGCCGACTGGCGGGGTCACACGCTATGGACCTAGGCCCTGCGGCTTGCACGGATGCACGACGCCAGGGCCACCCGCCACGAAGGCGTCGCTGACTGCTTCCAGCATTTCCCCGAGCCGAGGTCCTCCTGGACGACGGCTACCTCGGCCCGTGCCGTGACCACCGCGGGCAAGCGATCACCCCTCCGAGAAGGCCGCGGCCGGGAGCACTGCCCAGCAGAGTTGAACGTGACCTCCACCGGCAGTCCTCCGACCGCGTCACCGTCGAAACACGCCCTCGCCGACCACAAATGCTGGGAACAACTGACCCGCTGGACCCACCGCCACGACCGCCTGCCCGTGACGGACTTGCTCACGCCACGTGTGCGCAGCGTCCGGTATGTCGCCGCGGTCATCGCTGCCGAGTTGAGCAGCTCGCGTTCTCTCAGCGGGGGAGTGGTTTCGATGATCCATGCGCGCGGCGCGGCGTAGTCGCGGCGTTGTTCGAGCAGGGCGGCGCCTGTACGTATCCCCGCCAGTGCGGCCTCATGCGGGGTGGCGTGGTCGGGGCGGTGAGGACACCGTCGTGCATGACTTCGTTCATCGGTGTGCCCGCGGACAGGACTTCGGAAGCCGCCGACGGCGTCATCCACCTCGCGTTCACGCATGACTTCTCGGACTACGCGGGTGCGGGGCGTACCGAACGCGCGGCCGTTCGGCGAATGCTCGATGCCATTGAGGGAAGCGGCCGGCCGTTCCTGCTCGCCTCCGGCCTCGTCCATCTGACCCCCGGCCGTTCCGCCAGGGAGGACGACGCCTCGCCCCGTCGCACCGCCGACTCCGTACGCGGCGGTAGCGAGAACCTCGCCCTGTCCTGTGCCGACCGAGGCGTCTGGCCGGTGGCCCTGCGGTTCGCCCCCACCGTGCATGGCTCGGGCGACGGCGGATTCGTCTCTGTGCCGGTCGACATCGCCCGCACCCGCAGCCCTGCCGGATGCATCGGCGACGGTTCCTCCCGCTGGGCCGCGGTCCACGTTGCCGACGCCGCGCGCCTGGTGCGGCTCGCGCTCCATACGGCTCCCCCTGCATTCCGCGTCCACGCGGCCGCCGGGGAAGGCATCCCCTCACGCGACATAGCCTCCGCACTCGGCGACTTCCTAGGCCTGCCCACCGTTTCGGTCCCGCCCGAGGACGCCGCAGAGCACCTCGGCTGGATCGGCCACTTCTTCGGCCTCGACCAGCCGACGAGCAGCGCACGCACACGCGAGTTGCACACCCACCGGCCCGACACTCCTCGGCGACATCGCTGCGGGCGCGTACACGGAGCATGGGCCGCGGCAGACAGATACGCATCCGTTCGAGGCACGCGCCGCTGATCAGCGGCGACGCGCGGTGGCTATACGCTCGAACACCGTGCTGGGCGCCCGTAGCCTCCCAGCCCGCCTGCTCCCCGTGCTTGCGAGGACGGCTCCGACCACTACCAGCCGACGAAGTCGGACCGCCGCACCACCGGAAGCCGAGCGCGGGCACTGTCGAGGGGCCTGCTGAGGGCGTTTTCACACCGAAGCCCCGTTACCTGCAAGAGGCCGTACTGCCGTGCCCGATCTCATGAGGGCACCTTGGTTGCGGTCGCTGAATCCGTCGCTGCGCAGCTCTCCCTCGGAGGTGATGAGTCCCGTTTCCGGGATGCCGTGGGCGTGCAGGAGTCCGTCAGGTCGTGGCGGACTGGCGGCACATCGAGGCTCCGGCGATTCCGGGCGACTTGGGAAGTTCAACAGGACCAGCCGGAGCTTCGTTGCGTGCGGCAAGGCCACGCTGTTGGTCGGCAACTGACCATGATCGGCAAGACTATGAACCGGCCCGGGGGCAAGACTGCTCTTGCATAGAGAACCGCAGTAAGGTGCCGTGCGGGGTATTGGCGTTGCCTATAGCGGTCGAAGGTCGGACGAATGAATCTGCGGCAGTACGAATACGCTCTCGCCGTTGCCGAGGAGGGCTCCATGACGGCGGCAGCGGAGCGCCTGCGAGTCACACAGCCGTCTCTGTCGCAGCAGATCGGCACCTTGGAGAAGCATCTCGGGGTGAAGCTGTTCACTCGCACTCCGGCCGGGGTCACGGTAACGGTGGCCGGGCGGGCCTTCCTCGCGGAGGCGGCGATCGCGACGACCGCGTCCCGGCGGGCCGTCACTGCCGCCCGCGCCGCCACCGGGGAACTGGCGGGCGAAGTGATCATCGCTGTCCACATGGGTCTGGGCGCTCGGCAGCTTCCTCAGGCGTTGGGGCAGCTGCGCCATCGCCATCCGAAGCTGCAAGTGACGCTCCACGAGGAGCCCGACCCCGCGGACATGGAACGACTCGCCCGCCAGGGCGTCCTCGACATGGTTCTCGTGCACCGCGTCCCCGCCGGCTGCGCATTCGACGTGCACGCTCTAGGCGAGGAGTCCTACGTCGCTGTGCTGCCAAAAGGGCACCCGCTTCTCGCGGGCGGCGCGGCTCTGCGCCTGGAGAACTTGGCATCAGAGGGGTGGATCCGGTTCCGCCGCGCCAGCCTGCTCGACGACTACCTCGCCCGGCTGCTCGCCGATGCGGGCCTCAGCACGCACACGGTGGCCCGAGCGTCTCAGATCTCCACGGCGGTGCGGCTCGTGGCTCAGGGGCTCGGTGTCACCGTGGTCCCGGCTTCGGCCCTTCCGGAGGGCTTCGAAGAACTGGCCCGTCCACTCCTGCCTTCCTTGACCGAACCCGTCCTCGTCGGCGTGCGCCGCCATGCGAGTCCGGCGGAGAAGGCCGTGCTCGATCATTTCAACCAGCAGAACTGGTCAGGCATGGACCTTCTCACCCGGTCCGCTTCCGTTTGAGTGTCCGCTCGCGCTGCCATCGCGCCGACGCCCGGCAACTGGGTTGCGCATGGGGCCGCTGAGTGCGCGGCCTCACGCCGGCCGCCTGACCGCGGGGGCAGGACCCAGGGCTATTGCGTGTAGTCGATCTGTCCAGGTTGATCAGGTGATGCCGAGGGCTGTCAGGGGTCGCTGTGGGTCGCGGGCGGCATGACGGCAGGCGGCGGCGATGTTGGTCCGGCCGTCCTGGCGGAACACGCTGATCGCGAGGTTGCGCAGGGTGGCCATGGTGCGGGGCAGGCCGCCGCTGCGGATCCTTGAGGCGTCCTCGGTGAACGTGGTGTCGCGGAGACGGCAGGCACGGTCTTCGGTTGTGGTCATGTGGACTCGACACCAACATGATCAACGAGCCCGTGCCTGCGTGCGCCTGTATCCGGTCTCGAAGCAAGCAGCCATGACGGCCCATCACCGGGCGATCTCGCTCAAACCGCGGCCACGCAAGGCCCCTGCGCCAGGCAACCGGCACCCCGTCAGCCTGCCTTCAACAGCAGGTCGGTGAGTGCGTCCGGCACGGTGACCATGCAGTCATGGCCGCTTTGTAGCTCCCACACCTGCGACGCAGCGCCGCCCGGCTGCCCGGCCGGAACGGGGCGGCGCGTGACGTCCCCCGGTTCGCTGCCGACACAGTGGATGTGCGTCCGGGAAATCGCATCCACGGCCGGGTTGTCCAGCCGGACCGGCTGCAGGAAGCAGCGCACCGACTCGTCCGACAGCATGGTGCGCAGCCACGCCGTGTCCTCCGGGTCGGTCACCCCGAACAGACCCATGGGCGAGGGCATTTCCGGCACGGGTGGGATGCGCCAGGGGGCGTCGGAGGCGGCGGCCACGTCGATCAGTCGCTGGGTCTTCTCGGGTATGACGTCCAGCGCGCTCTCGCCGTCGGTCGGAACCATCGCGTCGACGTAGACCAGATGCGCGATCCGGTCCGGGACCTCGCCGGCCACGCCGGATATGACCATCCCGGCGTAACTGTGCCCGACCAGGACCACGTTGGTGAGATCCCTCTCGCTGAGGAGCGCGACGATGTCGGCGATGTGGGTGTCCAGGTCGACGTCCGGAGTGAGGAGGTGTTCCTTGTCGCCGTGGCCGGTCAGCGAAGGGGCGTACACCTGATGCCCGGCCCGGGTGAGCAAGGGAACCACCCGGTCCCAGACACGCCCGCTGTGCCAGGCACCATGGACAAGAACATAGGTTTTCGTGTGCGACGTACTCATGCGGAAAGACGCTACTGAGCCGATAGGTACCTCCTGGTAACCTTCGGCCATGCACGAGACAGCCGGACGTCGTGGTCCTGTTCGCCCTCAGTCGCGGACCCCGTCGGCACGGTGAACTCGTCGACCTGGTCGGTGGCATCTCTCGCAAGGTCCTCACCCAGACACTGCGCAGACTTCAGAGCTACGGCCTGACCGAACGCCATGCCTATGCCGAGGCGCCCTCACGGATCGAATACAGCCTCATCGACCACGGTCAAACCCTCACCGAACTCATCGCCGCCCTGACCGACTGGGCGAAGAGGTATGGCGCCGCCGCCGACTTCCAGGAAGCGGCGCAGCACGACCGCCACCTCCGGCTCCTGACCCGTGACGGCCACCGGACAGGTGATCAAGAAGGGCAGCGTTTGAGCGGTCTGTGCGCCGAGCAGACAGTCCGGCTCGCAGCCTGTCGCTACACCGCCCGCGACCCATCAACGGCCCCCGCCAGCCCTCGAAATTTCCTGACCAACCGGACGAATCGACTACACGCATAGACCCTGGGGCAGGACCCGCCCGCCCCCGGCAGGTCGTCCACAGCGTCAAGGCATAGAGAATGCCAATGCGGGCCATGCAGTGAGACTATTTTCCTCTATGGCCGATCCGTTTTATCGTGGCACGCACCTAGGGCGGCCGTCGGCATCGGAAGACCACAGAACAGCGGTTTTCTGCACTGAACGGCAAACCCTGCAATGCCAGTTGCGGAAGCAGCATGCGCGAATTCCTGCACCTGGCACCAACTGCCGCGATCGAAGGAGAAAGCTGTGCGCCTCATGAACAAGGTGGCCCTCGTCACGGGCGGAAGCGCGGGACTCGGGCTGGCGATCGCTCGAAGGTTCGCCGCGGAAGGCGCCCACGTCTACATCACGGGACGACGGATGGAAGCACTCGAAACGGCTAAGGCTTCCATCGAGGGACGTGTCACCGCCGTTGTCGCGGATGCCACCGCGTCGGGTGATCTCGACAAGCTGGTCGAATCGATCCGTCAGGAGAGCGGGCACCTCGATGTGCTTGTTGCGAATGCGGGCAGTATCGAGCGGGCGAACTTCGGGAACGTGACCGAAGAACACTTCGACCGCACCTTCGACCTCAATGCCCGCGGCACGTTGTTCACGGTCCAAAAGGCGCTTCCGCTTCTGCGAACGGGCGCCTCGATCGTGCTGCTGGGCTCGATCACGGCGTTCAAGGGGGATCCGGGGGCAGGTACTTACAGTGCGGCCAAGGCCGCCGTGCGTTCTTACGCGCGCACGTGGGCGGCGGAATTCGCCGACCGGGGGCTTCGGGTCAACGTGCTGAGTCCGGGCCCGATCGACACGCTCATCATCGATGGACAGGCCGAGTACTTCGGGCAGGATCCGGCGGCCCTCCGTGCCCGGATGAGCACCCTCGTCCCCATGGGCCGCCTCGGGCTCCCCGAAGAGATCGCACATGGTGCACTGTTCCTCGCCTCGGACGAGAGCAGCTTCATGACGGGTGCAGAGCTCTGCATCGACGGTGGTATGGCTCAGGTGTAACCCGCCTCGCCCAGACCGGAACCGGGCCACCGGGATCAGCGGGAAAGGCCGCCTGAGGAACTTCACCAGGCACAGGAGAGTCGGCGGAACCTGTGCCTGGTGAGGGTTGTTGGGATCGGACCGCGCTTTGAGTACCCGACGAATGTGACGGTCGCCGAGTGCGCGGACGGGAACGCCGCTGCTCCTGGACGGCCCGGCAAGTAGTACGACACGACCACACCCGGGCCGCAAGCGACAGGGATGTGCACCGAAGGCCGTCCCTGGCTGGTGACCCAATTCAACGAGAAGGTACCTGATGCGTTTTCTGGCTGTCCACGGCGGCTGCCATGGAGCATGGGCTTGGGATTTCGTGAAGCCCGAAATGGTCAAGCTGGGCCACGAGATGGTGTCGGTGGAACTTCCCGGCCACGGAAGCAGACTCAGCGAAACAGCTACGCTTGAAGCCTATCGCGAGGCCGTCGTCGAACTCATGGAACCTGGCGACGTACTCGTCGGACACTCGTCCGGATGCGTGATCGCCATCCTCGCCGCGAACGAGCAGCCGGAGCTGGTTTCACATCTCTGCCTGGTGGCCGGCATCCTCCCCGTCGAGGGAATGCCGCTTTCTTTTGAGAGAGAGTCAGCGAACCCTGGAGACATCGAGGACCTGCACGCCGTAAACGGTGCGAAGCTGGAAACCCACATGCGGATGACCGAAGGCAACGAGGCGTTCTACTTCGAACGCCCCGGCGCAGTCGCGGCGTTCTACAACGATTGCTCCGAAGATCTCGTCGACTGGGTTTTTCCGAAGCTCGTTCCGGAGCCGTTGGCACCTCTGGCGGTCCCCGTATCGGTCCCGAACTTCTGGAAGCAGCACGACCTCTCACGTAGTTTCATCATGGGCTTGCAGGACACGACCTGCTTTCCCGCCCTGGCGCGCCAACAGGCGCAGCGCCTTGGCGTGGTCCCGCTGGAGATCGATACAGGGCACTCACCCTGGCTGAGCCGACCGGCCGAATTCGCCAGCCTCCTGGTCGCGGCGACGAAGACCAAGCCCGTTGGGCCACTTATTTCGACATCGATCAGTTGATGGTCGGCTCCAGGCGGCCCGGGGCCCGCCACCGTTGACTTCGCGTCACGATGCCGTCCAGGCCGATCCGTGAGGGCTGCGGGGCATTGGCGTCATGATCCGGTACCCCGCGTTCCTCTTGCATATGCCGGAGGCGTACGGCAGAGATTCACTCGTTTGAGTCCCTATCTCCATGGCGCCCTGAACTCTGCGTGAGGCTACCGTGAAGGGATGGAGTCCGAACCAGGGGCAGACGACCCCGCATGCCTTCGAGTTGAGGTCCTGGCCCGTGAAGAAGAGCTGCGGGGACTGGTGAAGGAGCTGGGCGCAAGAGGATATTTCGATGCCAGTTGCGGCGTACGCGACGCGGCTGACTCACTGCTGAAGGTCGGCCGGTTGCTCCCGACGGACAGATGCACGGGTGTCCGGCCTTCATCGAACTGGATGTACGGGGATGTCCCCACGGAGCGCGCAGGGATGGCTACGGGTGCAGTACGGATGACTGCCATGACCCGTAGGGCCGTGCGACTGAGGAAGGAACGGCGACCGAGCGACGGCTGGTCCTAGCGTGAGTCTGAGCGCCAATCGGGCAACGACATCATGGCGCCCGACCCCAGCCCCGCGATCCTTCCAGCCGACGACCGGAACGTACTGCCGTTGAAGGCACTGCGTCACGCACACCCAGCGCCCGGGAACAGAAGTTGGTCACATCTGGTCTCCTCGGCAGGGACGCCGACCGCGTGTCGCAGTCGGCGACCGGGTCCGCACCCGCGAGCCGGAGGGGACGTTCACGCTGCGGCCCGACGCCGCGCACCACGTGTTCGTCGGCGAGGAGACGGCATCGGCCGCCTTCGGACCGATGCCGGGCACACCGGACCGTGCAGCTCGTGCGACAGGTACTCGTGCGGGAGGCCGGCTGGGACCGGCGGGCGGTACTCACCAAGCCGGGGCAGGCCCCGTGGTGTTCGCGACGGCGGCGCGCCCGGCGGAGACGGTCTGGGCGAGTAGGCGCAGCGCGCTCTGCGAGGCCGAGTCACGGGGAGCCGTGGCGAGTACGAGATGGAACTCGCGGTTCTGCGGCGGCTGCAGACTCTGCTGCGCCACCATGAAGGCGCCTACCCACGGGTGGTGCATCTCGTACACGCCCGACTCACAGGGGCGCACACTGTGATCGGCCCACATCGAGGCGAATTCGGTACTGGACGTGCTGAGTTCGCCGATCAGTGAGGCAAGTCGGTCGTCGTCCGGATGGCGCCCCGCCACCATGCGCAGGTTTTGGACGACAGCCCTGGCCTTGTCGGCCCAGGCGGCGTACAGCGCACGGACCTGGGTGTCCAGAAAGATCAGCCGGGTCAGGTTGGGCCGGTCGTCCGGATTCTGCGGCGCGGAGAAGTCCAGGTGGGGGGCGAAGAGGGCATGGCCCATCGCGTTCCACGCCAGCACATCGCCGCGGCGCCCGCTGACCAGGGTCGGGACGTCACCGAGAGACTCCAGCAGCTCCAGTGTGGAGGCGTCGGCGCATTCCTCGGGCGGCCGACGGCCGACCGGACGCCGTCGCGCACCTTGGGCCAGGTCATGCAGGTGGTGGCGCTCGGCCTCGTCCAGCCGCAGGGCCTGGGCGAGGGCGTCCAACACCTCGGGGGAGGCCCCCACCGCGTGTCCCTGCTCAAGACGCGTGTAGTAGGAGGAACTGACTCCGGCCAGCTGCGCCAGTTCCTCACGTCTGAGCCCGGGCACCCGCCGCCGGTCCCCGTAGTCCGGCAGCCCGATGTCCTCCGGACGCAGGCGGGCCCGGAGGTTCTGAAGGAAATCCGCGAGTTCTCGCTGTCCGTGCACAAAGTCAGTATGCGGTCGTGCTCCGCACGGTGCCTGACCCCGCCAGGGATAGGCATGCACGGTGCCTGACCCCGCCAGGGATAGGCATGAGAAGGTCTGGCTCCCCTTCCTGATCCGCAGTGACAGTGGTTCGGCATCGACCCGCACGGAAGTGGCGGGGATCAGTGCTGCCCGGTTCCCACGTCCTTCGAGGATCCCTTCATGTCCCGGTCGACCGACATCACCGACCTTCCCGTCACAGCTCCCGGCGATTTCCGCATCGGAGGCGGCCTGCGGGCCAACCGCCTCGGCTACGGCACCATGCAGATCATCGGCTCCGGTTACTGGGGGCCGCCGCGAGTGGAGTCGCTCAACTCGGCCTGATCTGGCTGCTGCACAACGCACCGAACGTACTGCCCGTCCCCGGTACCTCTGAGGTGGCGCCGCCCCGGCGCACATGCACCGCGAGCACCCGCATCCCGACCCGTACCCAGCCCGCACGCAGAACCGACCGATCGAACTGGAGACAAGCATGGACACCATCACTCTGGGCGACGTCACCGTGACCCGTGTCCGGGAGTACTTCGGCCCCGTCGATCTGACGCCCGAGGTGTTCGTGCCGGACAGCCCCGCCCAAGCATGGGAGGATCACCGCTCCTGGCTGGTACCGGACTTCCTGGACGCCGGGACCAACATCGTGAACTCCGCGATCCAGACCTGGGTGCTCCGCAGCGAGGGCAAGACCATCCTGGTCGACACCGGAGTGGGCAACCACAAGGATCGCCCGTACGCGCCGGTGTGGAGCCGGCTGGACACCGACTTCCTGGGCAACCTGGCTCGCGCCGGGGTCCACCCCGAGGACGTCGACATCGTGATCAACACACATCTGCACGTCGACCACGTCGGATGGAACACCTACCTCGACGGCCGGACGTGGGTGCCGACGTTCCCCAACGCCACCTATCTCATGGCCAAGGCGGACTTCGACTACTGGAATCCCGCCAACGAGAACAAGACCCTGCTCGGCCGCGGCAACCAGAACGTCTTCGAGGACAGTGTTGCCCCCGTGCACCAGGCGGGTGTCACCCACCTCTGGGAGGGCAGTCACCGGATCGACGGCAACCTGCGCCTCGACCTCGCCCCCGGCCACACCCCGGGCTCGTCGGTACTGAGACTGGACTCCGGACCGGACCGCGCCCTGTTCGTCGGCGATCTGATGCACAGTCCGATCCAGATCGTCGAGCCCGACGCCAACAGCTGCTTCTGCGAAGATCCCGCCGAAGCCCGTGCCACTCGCCGCAAGCTCCTGGGTACGGCGGCCGACGACAACGCACTCGTCCTCCCCGCGCACCTCGGCGGCCACGGCGCCGCCGAAGTCGTACGCGAGGGAGACAGGTTCGCCCTCAAGGGCTGGGGGCCCTTCGCCAAGTACACCGAGCGGGACTGAACCCCTAGGAAGCCGGTGGCCCCCGAGTCCCCGCGCGACCGAGCAGCCCCGAGCCCTGGTGGAACCGAGCAAGCCTGAGTCTCTACGGAAGGAACCCGCTGTGCAGAACCACCCCGACCTCCTCGTGACCACTGCGCAAGGAACCGTCCGCGGCGCGCGCCAAGGTGGGGCCCTCACTTACCTGAACATCCCCTACGCCGCCCCGCCTCGCGGCGCTGCCCGGTTCGCGCCACCGCAGCCGCACCCGCCGTGGGACGGCGTACGGGACGCCACCGTGCCCGGCTCCAACGCACCGCAGTCCGAACGCAGGCTGGGCACACTGGCCATGACCCCCTACTTCGGTACCGGCTGGAGCCGCGGCGAGGACTACCTCACCGTCAACGTCTGCAGGCCCACCGCCGGCGACGACCTGCCCGTCATGGTGTTCGTCCACGGCGGGGGATTCGTCGCCGGATCGACGCGGTCGCTCCTGTACGACGGCTCCGCGTTCGCCCGTGACGGCGTCGTCCTCGTCACCCTCAACTACCGGCTCGGCATCGCCGGTTTCCTCGACATCCCCGGCGCGCCCGTCAACCGCGGTCTGCTCGACGTGGTCGCCGCACTGAGCTGGGTAAGGCAGAACGTCGCCATGTTCGGCGGTGACCCGGAGAACGTCACGCTCTTCGGCCAGTCGGCCGGAGCGACGATCGTGGGGGGTGTCCTCGCCACCACCGAGGCTGCCGGCCTGTTCCGCCGGGCGATCGTCCAAAGCGGCAGTGGCCTCGGAGCGTTCACCACGGAGCAGGCCCGTCGCGTCACCCGGGCAGCGGCCGACGCTCTGGGTATCGAACCCCGTCTCGACGACTTCGCGGACATCTCCGACGAGCGCCTGGTTGAGGCCGCTTCGCAGCTCGCTGGCATCGATCTGCGTACCGAGACCCACCGCGACCCGCTGATCGGGCTCAGCCCCTTCAGTCTCGTCCTGGACACTCAGCCCGCCGAATCCGTCGCCGCCGGCCTCAGCGCCGACGTCGACCTGCTCGTCGGCACCAACGCCGAGGAGGGAAACCTCTACCTTGTCCCGATGGGCACGTACGCCCCCTCGACAGCCGCCGACGTGGACGAGGCGGCCGCGCGCTCGCACCCGGATCCCGCCCGGCTCGTCGAGACCTATCGAGCATCCCGCCCCGAGGCGTCCTTCGCCGAACTACGGTCTGCCATCATGACCGACGCGCTGTTCGGCGCGGGCAGCCGAGCGCTGGCCGACGCCCACGCCGGCCACCCGAGATCCGCCACCTACGCCTACGAGTTCGCCTGGCCTTCCGCATCCCTGAACGGAGAGCTCGGCGCTGCCCATGGGGTCGAGCTGCCCTTCGTCTTCGACCTTACGGATCGCCCCGAGCTGTACGGCTTGCACACCCTGCTCGGCCCCCACAAGCCCCCGGTCGGCCTCGCCGCCCGCGTCCACGAGACCTGGATCCGGTTCGCCAGGACCGGCGACCCCGGCTGGACCCCCTATGACCCCGAACGCCGTACCACCATGCGCATCGACGCCGACTGGACCCAGAGCGACGACCCGCGCGGCCAGGAACGACGGGCCTGGACGTGACCCGCTTCCCGGACGCGGTGAGGCTCGAACCATCCTGGTCACCTCGTCGTAGGTGACCGCGGACAGCTTGGCCCTGCCCGGAGGGGTGCCCTCGGGCAGGGCAATGGAGAAGCTGGAGGTGGCGGCGTGGCGGCGCGGTGAGACGGCAGTACGGCTGGGGTTTCACCGGTCGGGTCGGTTGCCCGGCCGTCACGTACCGTCAGCTCGTCAGGTACCGTCAGCTCCTCGACCCGGGGTTCGAAGACAGGGCGTACACCGTCGTCGCGAATGGCGAGCTCGACCCGGGCATGGTCACCACCGACGTCACAGACGGCCCTGGCCCGTGAACCCAACGGGCCCCGCCCCCGACGCTGCAGGCGCCAGCCCAAAAGCCCGGGTGAGTAGACCCGGGTCCGCGAAGTGCTCAGTTACCTGGCAGCCGCCACCTGACCGCCACGGGACTGCTCGGGTCATGGCAGGCCTGGCATGACGTCAGGGATCTGGTGGGGAGGCTGGACGACTCGGCGTCGTGAAGTGTGAGAGCCAACAGAGCACACCGGCTCGCTACGCTGAGGTGAGGGCGATTTGGCAGGCAGTCTCAACAGCTGAGGGAATCCGTGGACCGTTGACGCGTGTTCGGGGCGGACGTGCTCGCCGGATCGTCGCTTGTGCAGGCGTATGCGACCAGCTCGTCGAGAGATTCTCCGAGTGCGTGTGCAACTGCGGCAATGACGAAGAGTCCTGGTGCCATGGCACCCGGTGACTCGATGCGTTTGAGAGTTCTAGATGAAGTCCCTGCCGCTTCTGCCAGTTGTGCCGTCGTCCAGCCGTGCTGATCGCGAAGCGTGCGCAGTCGGGCCCCGGGCCCCTTGGCGCACTTGAGGGTCGTCAGTTGAGGCTCGACCTGCCATACGCCAACCCTAAGCTCGGCAAAATGTAGTTTTGGTTGCAAAGTGGTGCGATAGGGACTTAAGGCAGTTAATCGGCAGCCTTGATGCTGTCTCTATGTGCCCGGCTGTACGTGTGGCTGCGTTCTTGCATTTTGGAGCCGATGGTAAGAAGGCTGCTCCAGTGGGCAGGTGAAGGTCTTCGGTGGCTGAAGTCCCGCTCGTTAGGGGTCTCCGTCGCGCGAAAGTGATGAACCGGCCGGCCGTCTCTCGTGCGGTGCTGCACGGAAGGCTTGAGCAGGAAAGGAATGTTGCCTACCGGCGGACGGCCACGGGTCATCGAGGTCCAGCGTGCAGGAGAGCCGCTTGCGGTCACTGCCGTCCGGCCGCCCCGGCAATTCCTTGGTGATAGGCGTCCGGTCGGACAGTGGCTACCTCCTGCCACGGTACTTCGCGGCCGCGGTCATCGATGAAGGCGACATGGACAAGCCGGTTGGACTCCCGGGCTCGGCGTTCGATGCTGGGTTCGCTGGTCCACGGCAGGAACTTGTCACCCCACTGCTCAAGGGCGCACAGGACCACTTCCAGTTCTCGCCCGGCGTCTGTGAGGGTGTATTCATGTCGAGTGCGGCAGCCCGGCTCCCGGTAGGGCATGCGGGACATGACTCCGTATTCAACGAGCGTGTTGAGTCGGCGGCTCAACACGTCGGCGGTAATCCCCAGTGAGGATCTGAACTCGGAGAAACGTGTCGTCTCGGACATCGCCTCGCGGAGGATGAGAAGGGTCCAGTCGTTGCCGAGCATGCCTAGACTTCGCGATACGGCGAAAGCCGAGTTGCGCGCCTTTGAAGATCCCATGACTTTAGCATACCCTGAGTCGTTCTTTCCATTCCAGGTAGGCGGGTTGCTTCCCTCATGGCGCCCGGCGTCATTAGAGTGCTCATTGAGGTTGCGGTTGCCGGAGCATTAAAATGCAGTTCCTGAGAAGTTTTCGGTGCGACCTCGTACTGGTCGACCTCGGAGCATCCGGTTTCACGCTGGATGGCTATTCTCCGTCAGAGTTCACCAGGGTCTTCTATCGAATGACGCAGATCTGACCTGGCCAGTGGGGGAGGCGCAGCTTTCTTTGGCTGCTCATGCGTCAGGAGGTGCGCAGCCTGGTGTGCAGTGCGCCGCGGTGCATGGTGATGAGTGGCATCCCGAACCGCGCACGTTGCTGATCGGAGGTGCTCGCAGGGGCGTGTAATAGCGAGGGCCGACGTGGCCCGCGTTGCGGGGCAGGGGGGCCCTTGGTGAACGTCTTCGGCTTGCGGCCTGTGCTACCTGATCCGATGCGCGAAATGCGTAGGACGGAGAGGGTGGTTGTCCTGCAGGCCTCTGCGGGACAACCACCGGGAGGGGAACGCCGAAACGCTGACGCGACGGCCATGTGGACGGCTGGCGGGTTCGGCACCTCGTGATGGGGGCGAGGATCACCCAGATGGGATAGAGGGCGGCGGGCTGGTCGGCCCGGGGTCACACGGCGGTGAATCCGCCGTCCACGGCGAAGATGGCGCCGTGGACGAAGGAGGCTTCGTCGGAGGCGAGGTAAGCGACCGCGGAGGCGACTTCACGCGGTTCACCGACGCGGCCCGCAGGGGTGGCGGTGGCGAAGGAGTCGATGGCGCCTTCTCCCATAGCCGCGGTTCCGGGAGTGTAAGTGGGACCGGGGCTGACGGCGTTGACGCGTACTCCGGACGGACCGAATTCGGCTGCCCACGTCTTCGTCAGCAGATTGATGGAAGCCTTGCTCGACCCGTAGAGGCCGGCGCTGGCAATGCCTTTGGCCGTGACACCGGTGGTGATGTTGATGATGGCGCCGGCGTTCCTGGAAGCCATCGCGGGGGCAATGTCACTGACGAGGAAGTAGGGGGCCTTGACGTTGACGTTGTACATGTGGTCGAAGTCGGCTTCGGTGGTATCGGTGGTGGTTCCGAAGGTGTAGATGCCGGCGTTGTTGACGAGGATGTCGATCTGGCCGGTGACGGCGGTGGCCTGTTCGGCGAGGGCGTGGGCGCCGTCCGCGGTGCTGAGGTCGGCGGGGACGAAGTCGGCCTTGTAGCCGGCGGCGCGGAGCTGCCTGACGACGTTGTCGCCCCGGGTGGTGTCGCGGCCGGAGACGATGACGTGGGCGCCGAGTTCGGCGAGTTTGTCGGCGATGGCCTGGCCGATGCCGCTGGTGGATCCGGTGACGAGGGCGGTGGTCCCGGTGAGTTGTGTCATGGCAAGCCTTCCCACATCTAAGTTGTGAATAACAACTCAACTATGCTTGCGATCCCGGGTGAAGTCAAAGGGGCGGCCTCCGCTCTCCCCGGGGAGGCTCGCGGCCGGGCGGGTAGCTGCGGTGGCCATTGACGCTCCGCCCGCCCCGATGGGCGCGGAACCGGTGACCTCTGGGGGCCCGCATGCGCGAACGAGCGTCTCCGTGCGCCTTTCGCGAGCCACTCGGAGCCGGGTCTGCCTTCCGTCCGATTCGGATGCGGGAAACTGTGCGGCCCCGCGACCGCGGGCGCCTTGCTGCGGCGGCGGGGTGGTGTGGGTCCCTGACGCTGCGGTGCCACTCCTGAGTGTAGTCTGGGTTGTCTGAGGCAATCCAACTAGTGGTTGGACTGCTGTGGAGTCCTGGAGGACCAGATGAAGATCAGCGGCAGCACGGTTTTGGTGACCGGAGCCAACAGAGGCCTCGGCAGGCACTTTGCCGAGCAGCTTGTTGCACGTGGAGCCACGGTTTACGCAGGCGCGAGGAACCTGGAATCTGTCACCGTTCCGGGTGTGATCCCGGTACGGCTGGACGTGACGGACCCGGAGTCCATCGCGGCCGCAGCCAAGGCAGCGAGCGGCGTATCGATTGTCATCAACAATGCAGGGTCCTTCACCGGAGCCTCCGTAACCGACGGCTCCATGGACGACGTGCGGCTGGAAATGGAGACGCACTACTTCGGCCCCCTCGAAGTGGCCCGGGCCTTCGCTCCGCAGCTTGCCAAGAACGGCGGTGGCGCCATCCTCAACGTGCTGTCGGTGTTGTCGTGGCTGACCTACCCCGGATTCAGTGCGTACTCCGCCGCGAAGTCCGCGGCCTGGTCCCTGACCAGTGCTCTTCGCAACGAATACTCCGCGCAGGGCACGCAGGTCACCGCGCTCCACGTCGGCTTCATGAACACCGACATGGTCGGGCATATCGAGGCGTCCAAGCATGAGCCGGGCGACATCGCCAAGTTGGGTATCGACGCCATCGAAGACGGCGCGGCCGAAGTCATGGACGAACAGTCCCGCCTGACGCAGGGCAACCTCGCCGGTGGAGTAGCAGCGTTGTACGCGTCCATCGGGTGACCCCTCGGCGCACCGAAGAACCGATCTGCCCGGCTTCGTCTCGCGGGCGAGAGTCAGGCAGTGCCCCGCAGCAGGAACACATCACGAAGTGGAGAAAACACATGAAGCCCGGAACCCACCCCGTCCTGCGTCATGTCGTCTTCCGCGACACGGCCGCAAAAACTGCGTTCTTGACGAGGTCGACGCTTGATTCCGACAAGACGATCGAATGGGAGGACGGCGAGACGTACCCCGTCATCGACGTCGAGACGTCCTCAGCCAGTCACCCCTTCTACACGGGAACAGCGCGCGTGCTCGACACTGCCGGGCGCGTCGAGCGTTTCGAGCGCCGTTATGGAAAGCAGGACGACGACGCTCGATCGTGAGGGGGCGCGTGACCTTGCGGACCAGATCGCCGGATGCACGTGACGCACCGCCCGGACTCAGCCACAGCGCGCTGGTCGTCTCACACCCCTTCCCGTAACGCATCTCATCGTGTTGCACCAAGCGCCAAGAGGTGAAGAACATGAAGAAAATTGACATACCCACCGTCACCCTGAACACCGGGCATGCCATGCCCCAGGTCGGCCTCGGCACCTGGCCCCTCGCGGGCCGGCAGTCAACGGACTCCATCCTGGCCGCGATCAGCACCGGCTACCGCCTGATCGACACCGCTGCCGCGTACGGCAACGAAGACTCCGTCGGGGCAGCCGTGCGCGAAAGCGGTCTTCGACGCGAAGAGCTGTTCATCACCACCAAGCTGCGCGGACGTCACCAGGGCGACGCTGCGACCGTCCGCCAGGGTCTCACCGAGTCGCTGGAGGCCCTGGGACTCGACTACGTGGACTTGTACCTCATCCACTGGCCGAACCCCAACCGTGGCCTGTATGTCGAAACCTACGCAGCGCTTTTGGAGCTTGCCCAGGAAGGACTCATCCGATCCGTGGGCGTGTCCAACTTCACCGAAGAGCACCTGCGAAAGGTGGCGGACGCCACCGGTGTACCCCCGGCGGTCAACCAGCGCCAGGTCTCGCCGTCCCATGCGCAGGCCGCATTCGTCAATGCCCTGTCCACTGACTCGACCGTCATCCAGGCATGGAGCCCGCTGGAGCGCAACTCCGGCGTCCTCGAAGACCCTGTCATCGTGAGCATCGCCGAACGCCTGGACGTCTCACCGTCCCAGGTCGTCATCCGATGGCTCATCGAGCGGGGCCTCACCACAGTGCCGCACTCAAGCAACCCCGAACGCCAGCGGCGCAACGCCGACGTCTTCCACTTCTCCCTGGAAACGGACGACATCACCGCGATCACCGCACTCGACAGCGGGAAACCCACTGAGCTGACACCGGACACCTTCGAAGAGCTCTAGCAGACCCGAAGCATCGCATCCCCTACCGCCGCCTTCGTCAGGAGCAGAACCCATGCACGGCAACGTCACGATCACCGATACAGGTCAGGTCCGCATCCACAACTACGCCTCACCCGGCGACGGGCTCTTGGCCAACACTCAGTTGATCGAGACACCGACACGGATCATCGCCGTCGACGCTCAGTTCGTCCTTGCGTATGCCGACGAAGCGGTCGCCTATGCCCAGACTCTGGGCAAGCCCATCGACCGCCTGATCATCAGTCACTCGCACCCGGACCACTACCACGGGGCCGCCAGATTCGGCGCACCCGTGCACGCCCTGCAGGAGACCATCGAAGAGATCGTTGCCGCTGGGGACGCGACTGATCTGCCCACCGGCACCCCCATACACTGCGAGGACGTGACCCCGACCGTCGCCATCGCTCCGGGGATCGAAGTCATCGATGGCATCCCCTTCGAGTTCGAACAGGTCACGGGCGGCGAGATTCACACTTCCCTCGTAGTGAAACTCCCCGAGCAAGGCGTCCTTCTTGCCGCAGATCTCGCCTACAACCATGTCCACCTGTGGCTACGGGACCGGGACTTCGACGGCTGGCAGGCCAACATCGACCGCTTCGCGGCTGAGCACGAGTACAACGTCATCATCCCCGGCCACGGGGCGCCGACCGGCCCCTCCATCTGGGCCGACCTCACCGACTACATCAACGCCGGCCGCGAAGCGCTCGGAGACGACGGCGACGCCTACAAGAAGGAAATCACCGAACGCTTTCCGGACTACCAGGGCGCGCCACTCATCGATATCGCCAACGCCTTCATGTTCGGCCGC
Organism: Streptomyces sp. NPDC060205; assembly: GCF_042728395.1. Classification (NCBI taxonomy): domain Bacteria; kingdom Bacillati; phylum Actinomycetota; class Actinomycetes; order Kitasatosporales; family Streptomycetaceae; genus Streptomyces; species Streptomyces sp. NPDC060205. The sequence continues at coordinate 17,358 of NZ_JBHWZP010000021.1, read as the reverse complement.
AAGGGCTGACAGCACCCTCCTGCCCTGATCCAATGTTCGGAGACTCACATGTCGAGCACCATCCATCTTCAGGGCGCACCCGTCACCGTGTCCGGCACGTTCCTCCACAGCGGCGATCAAGCACCGGCATTCAGTCTGGTCGCCAACGACCTCTCAGATGTGGCACTGTCGAGCTTCGCCGGCCAACGGAAGATACTCAACATCTTCCCGAGCGTGGACACCGACACCTGCGCTGCCTCTGTTCGAAGGTTCAACCAGGCTGCCGGCAGCCTGGACAACACGGTTGTGCTCTGCATCTCAGCCGACCTTCCGTTCGCGCAATCGCGCTTCTGCGGAAGTGAAGGGCTGGACAGTGTCGTGACCCTTTCCACCCTCCGTGGTCGAGATTTTCTGCAGGCGTACGGAGTGGAGATCGCTGGCAGCCCTCTCGCCGGTCTCGCTGCGCGTGCCGTGATAGTTCTCGACACGAGCGATCGCGTCCAGTACTCCGAACTCGTCGACGAGCTGACGGAGGAACCGGACTACGACACGGCCCTCAAGGCTTTGCAGTATTGATCTGTCCGGGGTGGCGCCGGTTGGTGCGCCCGGTCCCGTTCAGACAGCCGTCGATGACGTCCGGGCGGTGTTGGACGCGCTGTAGGCCGCGGGGGAGGGCGGGCGCGTTCGAAGCGATGGTCGTCGGTGAAAGGCGATGTGACCAGACCGGCCGCGCACCCCACCACCGGCGTCTGACCCCGCCGGCCCCAGGCGGCGGCTCGTGACGGAGTCATCGCGACCCCGCCGCGTCGTCCAGGACGAGGAAAACGCCCTTCGCCACCGCAGATTCCGCCTGGCGCCGCATGTCCTTCTGCCGTTGCATTGCCCGCAGGGCGCTGGGCCGTCGCGGCGGCTCGGCCGTCATCGCCGGCTGGTCGAAAGGACCGTGTCCCGGCCGGGCGGCTGTCGACGCCTGCATCGCCGGTACAGGCGGAAGCCGAACATTTCCTGGCTTCCATCGGCACGACCGCGGCTTCACTTGTCACCGGACGCTGAGGGCGAACGAAGGTCCAGGGCTAGAGACCGAGGCGTCGGGGACGGGCGTCTTCCCGGCCGAACGTCAGCACCTGCGCAAGTACGTCCCGTAACCGCTGTATGTCCTCTTGAGGGGCTTCAAGCAGCGCCTCGATCTTTGTGTTCGACAGCCCCAGGTCATCCAACGAAGCAGGCTTCAACAACACCGTGAGCAGGTGGGCGGACAGCGCGACCTCGCGGACACAGCCATATGCCGTGCCGTGATCCTGTGTCACCAAGCAGTGTGTGTCGAGACCGAGTGACACATTCTGATGAGACGGTGCGCCGATGTTGCTCATGAACAGAAGGAAGAAGCCCTCACCCTTGTCGTCCTCGGCGACACCCGCCTGCATGACGTCGTTTGCCTGGTCGACCTCGGTGACTACCGCACGAGCAGTGAATCTGTAAGTCATGCCTGGGTTGTAGCAGAAGCCTCAAGCAGGACCGCAGTCAGGAGGACTCGGCCGGCAGAACCGATGTCTTTGAGGACACCGCTGGTCGCTGATCGCACGGACGATGTCCCAGCAGCCTTCCAGAGTTGCACTCCGCGTCAATACAGCCTGCCGTAGAAGTGGTTCAGCCTACACGTAGCATCCCCTGCCTGCGGCTACGGTGCTTTCGGCGTCGACGCGTACCTCTTTGGAGCCTTCTTATCGGCGACTACGAATGCCATCGTCACGGGTGCAGACGGGACTGCCAGTCGGTGGGAACCCGTCCTGCAGGACCCGGCACCGGCTGCCCAACGGGATGTGCGTGGGGCGGGGAGAGGGCGGGTCCCTGGAGACCGGACTGGGTGCGGTAGTTCCAGAACCAGGACTCTCCGGGCTCAAAGCTCTGTATGACCTCGTGGCCCGTTTGGCGCCAGTGTTCCTGCGCGTGCTGTGAGGGAGAGTCGTCGCAGCAACCGATGTGACCGCACTCGGCACATCGACGCAGATGAAACCACCAGCCGCCGGTCGCCTCGCACTCCACACAGCCAGTTCCGGAAGGCAGTGCCTCGGGGTTTATGTGCTGTTGCTTCATGTTGGTGTCTCCTTGGGCACGGGGCAACGGGAAATGACGCGGGACCGTCCGGCGCTCTGTTGCCGCGAAAGCAGTGCGCTCGGTGGACGCTCTGCCGATCGCCCGGACGGCCCGCGTGGGTGGGGATCGCCCCGGGTGTCAGTCCGTGGTCGACGTCTCGGGGAAGGTCCGGCCCATCTCGGCGCCCAGGTTGCGCTCGATGTGGGTGTTCTTCTGCAGCCCGCGGTTGAACAGCTGGGCGTTGATGGACTGGAACTCCGGACGGGAGGCAGCGTCCCAGAAGGCATCGGACTGGCGAGGGAACACCTCGTCCGCGGGGAGCGTGAACTCGTTGACGAACTCCTTGATGCCGACGAGGACTCGGCGGTCCCACTTGGACACACGGGTCGCGTATGCGTCCACGAAACTCTCGAACTGCGCGTCGGGGATCGCGCGGTTCACGTAGCCGTACTGAGCGGCCAGCGTGCCATCGAAGTCTTCGCCCCCGAGCATGATCTCGAAGGTACGTGCGCGGCCGACGAGGCCCGACAGCCTGGCGGTGGCCCCGCCGCCGGCCACCGCAGTGAAGCCCACTTCCATCTGCCCGAGGATTGCCTTCTCAGCGCTGGCGAAACGAATGTCCGTGGCCAGGACGAACTCGCTGCCGGCGCCGCGGGCGATGCCGCGGATGGCGCTGATGGTGACAGCCTTGAGCCTGCTGAGGCGCACGAGGATGTCGACCCATGCGGCGTACCCGGTGGTGCCGGGAAGGGCCTCCGCGATCTGGGGGTCCGCTTCGAGGTCGTAGTGCGCGAGGTAGAAGTCCGTATTGGCGCTGTCGAAGACGACCACCTTGGCCTCGTCGTTGGACTCCAGCTCCGTGAGCAGGTCCTTGAGGTCCTTCATGAGCCCCGGACCGATGACGTTGACAGGCGGGTTGTCGAAGGTGACGCGCCACAGGGCGGGCGATGTCTGGGCGACGATCAGCTGAGTCGGTTTGAAGTCAGTGACGAATGACATGTGCAGTCCTTCTTGTTGTGTCTGTTCTGTGAGCCGCGGCTCACTTGGAGAACGTTGCCGTCAGGGTGATGGGGGCTGCGATGGCCTTGGAGAACGAGCACCACGCACGGGCCCCTTCGGCCATCTCCCGGAACTTCTCCTCGGTGGCCCCGGGAATCGTGGCTTCCGTGATCACGTGGATGCCGGTGATGGCCGGTCCATGGTCGTCTGTGCCCATGGTGACCTCGACAGATGTGTGAACAGACTCGACGGTGAGGCCGTTCTGATTCGAGATGTTGGCCAGAGCGTGGTTGAAACAACCAGCGTGGCCGGCAGCAAGGAGTTCCTCAGGGATCGCTCCCGGCGCGCCCTCGAAGCGGCTCGCGAACGTGTAGGGCGACTGCAGGGTGTCGGTGGTCGTCGAGATGCTTCCCTCGCCATCCCTGAAAGCCCCGCGCCAGTCCGAATTGCCGACGACGATCATGTTGACCCTTTCTCCGCATTGCCCAGGATCCGCTTAGGCAACCTGAGTCTGTTGAAACAACTTAGACCACTGGGATTGTAATGGCAACCCAGCATGCTGCTGCTTGGTGTCACGGGCACGGTTGCTGCACCCGTCGCGAACCTCGGGTCGGCAGTGCCTCCGGCGGCGTGGTGGGCGGTGCGACATTGAGATTTGAAGTGTGCATTCGGGTTAGAGCCGCCTCGGTGCGGGGGTGGCGCCATCCTGGGCCTCCGGGCGGCGAGTCATGGGATGGGCCCCTCGCGGCCCCGGACGTGGGGGTCCGAGGGTTGCATCCACCTGCCTGCTGGGTGGCGATTGGCAAGTCAGCCTGGGGGAGGTTCCCTGCACTCCGAAAGCGACGCGAAGGCGCCGTCAGTGACGCGAAGGTGCCGTCGCAGGGCGTCTGCCCGGACGTGAACTGCTCTCCTTGAGGGGGAAAGGCCTGTGCGGCGGCGACGGACGGGGCGTCAGGGCTTGTCGGTCTGCGCTCTTGGCTGTGCAGCATGACCACTTCGTTCGTCCTCGCCCTCGTGCAACGCCCTCCCTGCACCGGACCTGCGCTCGGTGCAAGGAGGGCGGGCACTGCTGTGGCGCGGACCATCGGTCAACATGAGGTGCATCTCGCGACAGCGCTCATGTCGCCGTGCCTGCCGGCCTGATGCCGGCGGGGCCCGGGTCGAGCGGAGGTGCTGTGATCGCGCAGTGCACGCGCGAGTCGGGCGCGGGAGCCGCGGGCGCACCGGCTTCGCCCTGCCGCAACTGGGTGTAGGAGATCATGGCTGCTGCGACGAGCAGGCCGGCGCACCACAGCATCGCCTGGTCGAAGGTGGCGGCGAAGGTCTCCGCGGATTGGTAGCTGTCTGCCTGCATGCCGGTGAGCAGGGGAAGTGCTGCCACGGCGATGAGTCCAGCTGCGCGGGCAGTCGCATTGTTGACGCCGCTGGCGATACCGGCCCGCGATGTATCAACCGAAGCCAGCACCGTGGCCGTCAGGGGAGCGACGAGCATCACCATGCCCGTACCCAGAACCAGAAGGGCGGGCAGGACGTGTGACACATAGTCCGTGTTGGCCCCGGCGCGCATCATCAGCAGCATCCCGCAGGCAGACAGAAGCGATCCTGCCGTCAGAGGGAGCCGGGGGCCGATTCTCTCGCCCAGGGAACCAGCTCGGCCTGACAGCAGCAGCATCAGGAGCGTGGTCGGCAGCATCGCGGCCCCCGCCGCCAGCGCTGAGTAGCGTGCCGCAATCTGAAGTTGCAGAGTGGCGAGGAAGAAGAACCCGCCGAACGCCGCGTATACGAGGAGCGTCACGCCGTTGATCACGGTGAACTGGCGCGACCGGAACAGTGCCAGGGGAAGCATCGGGGCCTCGTGGCGGCGCTCTGCGCGGATGAACCAGGTGGCCGCAAGGACTCCGAGGATCCCGGTGAGCCAGTCGGTTTCGATGAGGGCGTAGGTGAGCAGGCCGAGAGCGAGGGCCCCGAGGAAGGCGCCGGCGATGTCGAACCGGTGCCGGTCCAGGGCCGCTTTGCTCTCAGGGACATGCCGAAGGGCGACAGGGATGCCGATCGCGGCGATGGGCAGGTTCACCAGGAAGACCCAGCGCCAGCCGGGACCGTCCACCAGCCATCCTCCGAGGAACGGGCCCACTGCGGCGCCTACCCCACCCAGGCCGGACCACAAGCCCACGGCGCGCGCCCGGTCCTCGGGGTGAAAGCTGGACTGGATGATCGCCAGCGATCCTGGTGTCAGAAGTGCACCGCCAACGCCCTGCAGCGCCCGCGCAGTGATCAGAGTTTCCGAGCCCGGTGCCAGCCCGCACAGAAGAGACGCCAGGGCGAACCACGTCATCCCCACCACGAAGATGCGTCTGCGGCCGAAGCGGTCGCCCAGGGATCCGCCGAGGAGTATGAGGGCTGCCAATGTCAGCATGTAGGCGTTGGCCGTCCATTGCAGCTGTGCGAGGCCGGCTCCGAAGTCCTCACCGATGTGGGGCAGCGCAACATTGACCGCCGTGGAATCCAGCAACGCCATCGTCAGGCCGAGCGACGTGGTGAACAGCACCCATCGGCCGGCGGCTTGGTTGACTCGTAGTCCGGCAGAGGTGGGCATGTGCGTCAGCTCCTTGCACGGCAATCCGCCACTCGCGCTCTGACGCGAGCGGTCCTGGTCCAGGTGCGGCGCCTTGCGCAGAGCAAGGACCCCATCGTGAGGACGCGGTGCATGTCTAGAAAGGGGGATGGGCGGCGCTTCACGACCGGTGGTGTGTGCCGCACCAGAAACGGCTCATTCTCACGGACCATCTGAGGTGTAACTAACAAGTTAGCTTGAGTGAGGTGGGTCGGGCAAGCTTCGTGTGCGCCGGACGGCCGGTCGCGCCTCCATCCGCGGCCCGTGCTGGAGTGCCGGACGGGGCGGCGATGGGTCGTCGCACGCACGGCTCGTGATGCGTACGGCGCGGTGACCGCGAGGCGAGAGGCGTAGGCGGCGAGTGCAGTCGATCACCCTGCCGTCGCAGTCGGCTATTCGGCAGAGAGCGGCCCTTGCAGCTCCTGGCGCAGCCGGACCGTCGTGGACGCAGTGAGTCCGAAGCTTGCATGTCGCAACTCCGCTCCCCAGCGGCTGATGCGGTCCAGGTCGCTGAGCTGGCGGTTGAGCTGCGATGCCCTGAAGCTTTCCATGCTCACCCGGAGGGGCCTGTCGTGGATCTTCAGGGCCCGTGCCCGCTCCTCAAGGGCCGCCCCGCTCGCGAACACCGCGAAGTCCACGCAGCCGTGCAGATGTGCCCTTGCCGCGTTCAGTGCTGCTGAAGCGGCAGGCTCGGACGCGTCGTCCGGACCGTCGGTGCCGGCGCTGTGGCAGTAGTCGCTCAGATAGAAGGCCCCGAGCCCGCGCTTGACGGCATCGAAGGCGCGAGTGTCACCGAGACTCGCCGTCCACACCGAGTCAAGCAAGGGGCGCAGTCCCAGGGTGAAGGAATTCCCTGCCTGCGGAGCGAGGGACTCGTGACCGCGCATCAGCCGCTCACTCACACCGGCGCAGAACACTGAGCGTTCCCCGTCCGAGGCTTCAGCGAGCCGTCGGGTCAGGCATGCCTCAAGGTCTCGCCACGAACTCATTGCGGTATCAAGCCCTTCGTGCGGTGTGGGGAGCCTGGGCGTGCTGCCGCGCGCTCTGCGGGATCCTGTCGGGGACTGCCGTGTGTCCTCGTGAAGGGTGGGCGTGCTGCTCGCTCCTCAGCCTAAGCCGCCTGGATTCACATTGCCAACTCAGATGGGCTTCGGGCATTCCTATTCGGAGCCGACCATTGACGGGGGCTCGGGCGGCCGTCCCGCGGCAGGAGGCAGGGCGGCAGTACGCTGGAGACCAGAGCGCGGAGCGGAACGACAGAGGTCGGGCGGCGGTGCCAGTGGAGCTCTCAGACCCCCCTCGGCATGACCCGGCCTCAGGGCCTGGCACACGTGACGAACTTCTGCTGGCCGCCAGCAGACGCTTGGCATACGAACTGGACGCCGCGGCAGTGACGGTATTCCTGCCCGTGCCCGGTACCGCCGAACTTCGCGCGGCTGCGGTGGCCGTCACTCCGCTCGGCGTCGGTTCCATCGAGAAGGTCTTTGTTGACGACGAGGTCTATCCATCAGCCCGGGCATGGCACAGCGGCAAGGCGGCAACGTCGCATTCGGCAGCGATCATGGCGGGTCACCCTCTGCTGTCTGTGTTCGCTCCCTTTCCCTATCAGGCTTCCGCGGCCCCCTTGCTGTCATCGGGCCGTCCCCTCGGAACGATCACAGCCTTTTGGCTGCGGGCGCACAGCGAGACGCATCCGGAGGAGCTGGAACGGCTGACCGAAGCTGCCGCGGATCTTGCAGCACATCTGGACAGACTGGCTCGCGAAGGGACTGCACTGGCGCCTCCGGCGGTGCCCTTGGTAGGAGCTGTCGAAGACATGGAGGCAGGCGCCGAACACATCACTGCCTCCACCGCTCCTCTGATCTACCACCTCCACAAACTGGCGATCCAACTTGCAGACGCGCCTCTGACCCGGGACGTCATCGACTGGACGATCGAACGGGCCGTAGAAGGCTTCGGCGCACAGGCCGTTGCGCTCGCCTTCATCGACGGCGAGCGCCTCCACCTGGTCGGAGCCGCGGGCTGCGCCGGGGAATACCTGCGCACGTTGGACGGAGCCTCGCTGGGCGGCACATCCCCAGAGGCTGAAGCGATCACACGCTCGCGGCAAAGACTCTACGATCCGACAGACCCGCGTACTCGTGGACGCTTGGCGAAGACACAACCGGACGGTGGATGCATCTGGGCCGTCCTGCCCCTGTCCGACGGACGGCAGTCCACGGGCACATTGTCGGTGGCCTTCGCCAGCGGGCGCTCCGACATCATCGCCGAGGAAGCAACCCTGACGGCTCTGGCGACGATCGTCGCACAGGGGCTCGAACGCGCTCGCGTCAACGAAGCCCAGCACGCCCTGGCGGAAGGGCTGCAGCAAGCACTTCTCCCACGGATGCTGGCCCAGCCGGCCGGGGTGGTCGCCACCAGCAGATACGCGTCGGCGACCAGCGGAATCGAGCTGGGCGGGGACTGGTACGACCTGATCGCCCTCCACAACGGCAAGATCGCCCTCGTCATCGGTGATGTGGAGGGTCACAACACCTCGGCCGCAGTTGTCATGGGGCAACTGCGCAGCGCCGTGAGGGCCTACGCCGCCGAGGAGCACGAGCCCGGCAAGGTCTTGGAACGGGCCAACCAGGTGCTGGTCGACCTGGACACCGATCTCTACGCGACCTGTTGCTGCGCGCTCTTGGACCCTGATACCGGAGTTCTGCAGGTGGCCACCGCCGGCCATCCGGTGCCCGCGGTGTGCACCGTGACAGGCACGCTCGTGTCGTCCGACCTTGACATCGGGCTTCCGCTCGGAGTCGAGGCCGAGGCGCTCTTCGAGACGACGGAGCTGCGGCTCCAGCCGGGGACTCTGCTCGCCTTCTACACCGACGGCCTGGTCGACTTCGGCAGTGTCCTCGACCCCCAGGTCCTGCAGGATGCCTTCCGTGGCGGCGGCCACCTCGAAGCCCTGGGCGACGGCCTGATCGGCGATTTTGAAGCCCTGCACGCCAGTCATACCGATGATGCGGCTCTCATGCTGGTCTACTACGAGGGGCCCTCGGCTGAAGCACGGGAGAACGTGCGGCAGTTGAAGATCCAAAAGCGTGATCTGCACGGCGCCCAGCGCACGCGCCACCTGATCCGCGGATGGCTGGAGGAGTGGGGTCTGCCTGACATGGCGGACGAGGAAGAGCTGTTGGTGTCAGAGGTCGTCACCAACGGTCTTGTTCACGGCGACAGCGACGTGTACGTCTACGTGCGCAGGTATCCCGAGCACGTGCGGGTGGAAGTGCGCGACAGCGATCCCCAGCTGGCTCGGACCGTCACCGTCCCGCGAGAAGAAGACCAGGCCGAGGGCGGCCGGGGGCTGGTCATCGTCTCCGCTCTCGCATCAGCATGGGGAAATTCGCCCAGCGGCCGCGGCAAGACGGTGTGGTTCGAACTGCCCGTCCCGGGTGCCTCGCTCTGACCCCGTCCTGACTGCGATCCCGAGGCGCCTCAGCGGCCTGCTGCAGCAACGTCACGGCCGTATCGACGGCTCGGTCGCCCTTCAGTTCGCTGCTCCGCCGGACTCCTCAGTCGGCTCTTCCGAGGGGTAGGCAGGTGTGCGGACGGTGGCGACATCCACCCACGGCACTTCGTAGCCATGATCGTCCACGAACGCGACGTGGACAGGCCGCTGGGTGCGCTGCGCCCTGCGCTCGATGGTGGGCCCGTCCGACCAGGGAAGGTGGCGGTCGCCCCACTGCTGCAGTGCACCGAGCACTACTTCCAGCTCCCGGCCGGCGTCGGTCAGGTGGTACGCGTAGCGGGTGCGGCTGCCGGGCTCCTGATAGGGCTCGCGGTACATGACCCCGTACTCCACAAGCGTCGTGAGCCGACGGCTCAGAACGTCCGCAGCCACACCCAGGGCCGACCGGAAGTCTGCAAAGCGCGTCGTGCCGGTGAGGGCCTCCCGAAGGATGAGCAATGTCCAATTCTCGCCCAGAACTCCCAAGCTCCTGGTGACGGAGCAGCTGGAGTCATGCATCCATGAAAGTGCCATACCGGGAATGGTACCTGAGTCGTGAGTACGGATCCAGAAGTGCCATTCCGGGCCGCGTTAGATGATGAGCGACATGAATAAGGTTTCCGCGGGCTTATCGAGAAGCGGGGGAGCGGGGCATCGGGCGCCTGTCACCCGTTCTTGGTGGCGTGGCTCACGCATACGCCTGAACGGTCCGTGGGGGAGCGTCCTGGCGACGACGAAGATGATTTGACCGGCCGGGCCCCACGGGAACGCCCGGGCGTCCGGGCGTCCGAGCGCCGGACAGGCGCCCGGCGGGGACCCGCTGGTCACCGTCCGATGGCGCTGGGTTGGCCTGCTTCTGACGGCTTGGCTTCCGGTGTTCTGATGGGCTCACTCCGGCGTTTGTCGCCGGGAACTCGGATCCTTTTCTTAAATATACGGCCTGCCGGGCTGGAATTGTATGGCCCGGATTCATGCTCTCGGCGGATCTCCGCGTGGAGAAACTGCTGGCGAACCGGCAACTGAATGTGTGCCGAGAATGCTGTCGGTCGGCAGGGGAGCCGGGAAATCGCTCTACCGGGTTAATTGCCGGAGGGGGCTTTACTTTGTCGGCGGAGGCTGTCGTAAAGAAGGGAATCCGGTCAGAGTGTCCGGTTGCCCGCACGACAGAAGTTCCCGATTGCTTGACGGTGTTCCGGTGTCAGGCCGACGTGGTTCTGCCGGTGTGGCGGTGCGGTGTGGCGGTGCCGCGAAGGAGTGTGCTGGATTGCCGTTTCAGACTCAGCCTGTTAGGTTGTGCGCTAGGAGTCAGCAGGTCATGAGAGTCGGCCGTCAGCACCGACCGAGATCGCGGGTTGGGATGACGCCGACGCGGGCTCCTTCTCAGTAGGCGCGACGGAGCGCACGGTGAGTGCCGGCGTTTCGTGATGCTGGGGATCCGGAGTGCCTCCGCGTGGGAAAGGGCGAAGCGCCCGGTGCTGGACCGCCCCGGGCCTCTGGTGCGGCCCAGGGATTTCCGGCCTTATGCATGCTGCTCGGAGTACGAGGGGCCGGGAACCACAGCCGGGCCGCTCGTTTGGAAGCGATTCCACGCGAGGGGAAAACTGACGTTTCCGCGAAAGCCTGGATTCTTGGCACTCAGGTTATGAGGTGGAGCCCGGCCGCTGTTCGCCGCGTATTCCAGGTCGGTGTCGGTAGTTCGCACAGGGGTGCAGTCCAGCGGCATCCCACAGCCGGCCACGACGGGAAGGGGTGCGCGCCGCGACGATCCTGACCGCCTTCCCCATGTGACGAGTGGCCGTACGGACAAGGACGCTCCCCGCCGCCAGAGAAGCAGCAAGCCCGTCCGACCCGACCGGAAGCCGCCGTGTGCGCGGCGTGAACAGAGGACGCGAACAATGTCGACTCCGCAGCCGAGCGACGCAGCACCAATCTTCAGCGAGACTGACTGGTCCGCGCTGAAAACCTACGGAATCCAGCAGGTGACCGAGGCCGGTGACACCCTCTTCGAAGCCGGTGAAGCTGTCGGGGACATGATCCTCGTGGAGTCCGGCGGGATCGAGATCTTGCGACCGCCGGGTTCCAGTGAGGAGGAGGTGGTCGTTGCCAGCTACGGAGCGGGCCAGTTCAGCGGTGAGCTCAATCTTCTGACAGGTCAGACGACGTACCTCAATGCTCGCGTCTCTGCGCCGGGCGTGGTCTACCGCGTTGGACCGGCATCCTTTCGACGGCTCATGGACGAAAATCCGGACCTCTCCGACGTGGTGCTGAAGGCGCTCCTGGCGAGGCGGGAGAACCTGCGCTCCAACGCCGCCGCTCGCAGCATCGTCATCGTCGGCCACGACCCGTCGGCGACGGCGATGGCCCTGCGCACCTACGCAGCACGTCAGCGGCAGCCGCATACCTGGGTCGTCGCCGGCACTCCGGCCGGGGAAAGCCTGATGCACGCAGTCGGCACGTCGACTGACGAGCTGCCCGTGGTGATCACTGCAACGACGGTACTGCGCCACGCGACCCCGTCCCTCTTGGCCGAACACCTCGGCCTGTCCTACCAGCACGTTGAGGGCAGGACCCTGGACCTCGTTGTCATCGGCGCCGGGCCGGCCGGGCTGGCCGCGGCTGTGTACGGTGCCTCGGAAGGACTGCAGACGGTGGTCCTGGACTCGGTGGCCGCCGGCGGTCAGGCCGCAGCGAGTTCGAGGATCGAGAACTACCTCGGATTCACCTCCGGTATCAGCGGCGCGGACCTCACCGGCCGTGCGGCGGTACAGGCCCAGAAATTCGGGGCCCGGATCGCCAGCCCCTGCGAAGTCGCCGAGCTGAAGGCCGACGGAGACATCCTCCAGGTGATGCTGAAAGACGGCAGAGAGATCGACAGCCGCGCGGTGGTCATCGCCACAGGCGCCAGTTACCGCTCACTGCCGCTGGCACGGTGGAACGATTTCGAAGGCGCGGGCATCTTCTACGCCGCCACGGAGCTGGAAGCACGCGCCTGCGGGGACAACCCCGTGGCGGTGGTGGGCGGGGCCAATTCAGCAGGGCAGGCTGCCCTGTACCTGGCGGGCCGCGGAAGCACCGTGAACCTGGTGGTCCGAGGCGGGGACCTGACCGCGGGCATGTCGTCCTACCTGGCCGACCGCATCACCGCTCATCCGGCGATCACCGTGCGCACCTCTACGGAAGTGACGCAGCTGCACGGGGGCGACCGACTGAAGGCAATCACCGTACGCAGCAACGCGGTCGAGGGCGACACCGGCACGGAAATCGAGTGTCTGGGCTTGTTCTGCTTCATCGGAGCCAGCCCCGCGACGGACTGGCTCAAGGGAGCGGCCGTGGACGAAGACGGATTCCTGCTCACGGACGTCTCCCTTGGCGACGACATGCTCGGTAGGCAGTGGGGCGAACTGGGCCGCCGTCCGCTGCCCTTCGAAACCAGCCTGCCGCGCGTGTTCGCAACCGGCGACGTACGGTCCGGCTCCATGAAGCGTGTGGCAGCGGCCGTGGGCGAAGGCGCCAGTGCCATTCGCTCCGTTCACGTGTCGCTGAACACGGTTGGCGTCTAGGCCCACCGAACCCTCAGCCTTTCGTTCCCGCGCGCCGGCGCCAGCGCTGCCACCGGTGACCGCCACGGCCCCTCGATATTCGCAAGAAGGACAAAAAATGACTGTGCCTCCTGTTCCTGTCGTCTTCATCCACGGACTGTGGCTGCATGCCTCCAGCTGGACACCATGGCTCGACCTGTTCCGCGCCGAGGGCTACGAGCCTCTGGCACCCGGCTGGCCCAACGAGCCCGACAGCGTGGCCGAAGCCAGGCGCAACCCTGAACTCGTGGCCGGAACCAGCATCACAGCAGCCACTGATCACTTCCGGGAAGTGATCGGTAACCTCCAGCAGGACCCCATCATCATCGGTCACTCCTTCGGCGGCCTGATCGCACAGAAACTCCTGGGGGAGTCCCTGGGCAGAGCAGCGGTGGCAATCGACCCCGCGCAGATGAAGGGCGTACTGCCGCTGCCCCTGGCCCAGATCCGCTCAGCACTGCCGGCCATGGGCAACCCCGCGAACCTGAACAAGGCGGTGTCCCTGAGCCGGGAGGCGTTCCGCTACGGCTTCGGAAACGCCCTGCCGCAGCAGGAATCCGACGACCTCTACGACAAGTGGGCCGTCCCCGGTCCGGCCAAGCCTGTCTTCCAGGCGGCAACGGCCAACTTCAATCCCCGGTCCCAGGCGAAGGTCGACACCGCCAACGCCTCTCGCGGTCCCCTGCTTCTGATCTCCGGTACCGAGGACCACACTGTGCCGGACGTGACCACGCGGGCGACGTACAAGCAGTACCGGCGCTCCAGTGCGGTCACCGACTTCAAGCAGTTCGACAACCGCGGCCACGCCCTGACGGTGGACAGCGGCTGGAAGGAGATCGCGGAGTTCGTCCTGCTGTGGCTCAAGGAGCAGCAGCTGTGACAGCCGTCGGACGGCGGACTCGTCCGCCCGGAGCGCAGACAGGGAGTACACCATGACCGCCTCGTATGAAACCATCCGCACACGCCGGGACGGCCACGTCCTGTACGCGACCTTCCACGCACCGCCGATCAACCTCATCGGTCCCGAACTCGTGCGTGATCTGGTGGGGTTGCTCCAGGAGCTCTCCCAGCCGGACGCACCTCGGGTAGTGGTGTTCGACAGCGCGGACGACGACTTCTTCTTTCCGCATGTCGACATGACGAAGGTTGCCGAGTACACGGCGGAGGCCGCCAAGGCCGGTGGGCCAGGCGACGCTTCTCTGGGCATGCTCTTTCGCAAGCTGAGCCAGCTGCCCGCCGTCAGCATCGCCAAGCTCCGGGGACGCGCCCGGGGAGCAGGAAGTGAATTCCTGCTGGCCTGCGACATGCGCTTCGCCTCCAAGGAACACGCCGTCCTCGGGCAGCCGGAAGTCGGCATCGGCGCCCCTCCGGGCGCGGGGGCCATCCAGCACCTGACCCGGCTCCTGGGCCGGGGCCGGGCGATGGAAGCGGTCCTCACATCGGCCGACTTCGACGCTGAAGTCGCCGAACGCTACGGCTGGGTCAACCGGGCCGTCCCCGACGCCGAACTCGACGAGTTCGTGACGAGCGTCGCGGTACGCATCAGCGGATTCCCGCGAGATGCGCTGATCGCGGCCAAGTCGGCCATCAACGCCATCAGCCTTCCCTCCCCTGCCGACGTCCGGGCGGACGCCGCACTGTTCCAGCAGCTCGTCCGCAGTGACGAAGTGCAACAGCGGGCGGCTGAGCTGTTCAAGCAGGGCTTCCAGACACGTGGTGCCACCGAGCTCGATCTCGGCGACGCCCTGGGACGGCTGAAGGCCGCCGACTGATGACGAACCCCGCCGCCGTTCACACCGCTCCCCGCCACGCCGCAGAAACATCCGGCACGGGCAAACGAGGATTCTGGATCGTCACCTCGGTCCTGGCCCTCACGCTCACCGCCGCCAGCGCGCCCACTCCGCTCTACGGGGTCTACGCGGCCGACTGGCACTTCTCGTCGATCACGCTGACCGTCGTGTTCGCGATCTACGCGGTCGCACTGCTCTTCGCACTGCTCGCATTCGGCACACTCTCCGACGCCATCGGCCGTAAACCCGTGATCATCGCCGCCCTGCTGCTCCAGGCAACCGGCATGCTCTGGTTCATCACCGCGGACAGCGTCACCTGGCTCGTGGTCGCCCGCATCGCCCAGGGCCTGGCAACGGGACTGGTCAGCGCGGCCGTCTCGGCTGCCCTTCTCGACCTGCAGCCGCCCGGCCGGACAGGACTCGCTGCGCTGACCAACGCCCTCATGTCGACGGCCGGACTCGGCGCGGGAGCACTGGGGTCCGGGGCACTCGTCGAATACGCGCCCCATCCCCAGCGCCTGGTGTACATCGTCGTACTGACCGCGGCCGTAGTGCTCCTGGTCGCCGTGATCCTCTTCGTCGACGAGACCGTGACGGCGAAGAGGCGGCCGCAGCTGTGGAGCAGCATCGCCGTCCCCAAAGCGCTTGTGCCTGCGTTTCTGGCGGCGGCACCGTGCCTGGTCGCGACACTGGCACTGGGAGGTCTCTACCTGTCCCTGGGACCGTCACTGGCGCACGAACTGAACCACAGCACCAACCACCTTCTGGGCGGAGCCGTGCCGGCGATGCTGTGCGGCACAGGGGCGGTGGCGACAGCGGTCATGAGGTCGTCCTCCGCCCGCAACTGCATCATCGTCGGCTGCACCACGCTCGCCGTGGGCCCGGGCCTTACCGCTGTGGCGCTCGGCATCGGAAACTCTCCGCTCTTCTACGCGAGCACGGTGATCGCGGGGGTGGGATTCGGAGTCGGCTACCTCGGAGCCCTGCGCAGCCTCGTGACCCTCGCTGATCCGGAACACCGCGGAGCCCTGGTCTCCGCGATCTACCTGGTCGCCTATACAGCCTTCTCGGTCCCGGTAGTTGTCGCCGGCGTAGTAACGACGCGCGAGGGCCTCGAACACACGGCCATCGGCTTCTGCGTCGTCCTTGCCGCACTCGCCATCACAGCGCTGGCGGCCACACTGCGAACGTCGAGCCGCGCAGCGCGCGTCGCACCCCCAAGCCCTGCGGGTCTTACCGATTCGCAGTCCTCCTGAAAGGAAACCCCGTCATGTCTGCCACCGTCCTGCTCGTCCATGGTGCCTTCGCCGATGGCTCCAGCTGGAACAAGGTCATCGCCCACCTCCGCGAAGCCGGTATCACTGCGCGAGCGGTCCCCAACCCACTGCGCGGACTGACCGCTGACGGTGAGTACGTAGCGAGCGTCGTCGCTCAGACGAAGGGCGATGTCGTACTCGTCGGGCACAGCTACGGCGGCCCGGTCATCACGTACGCCGGCAGCAAGGCCGACAACGTCAAGGGACTCGTCTTCGTCGCCGCCTTCGGGCTCGACAAGGGGCAGAGCGCCCAGACGGCTACCGAGGGCTACCCGGAACCTGAGCTGATCAGCGCCCTGCGGCCGTGGTCCTATCCGGGCAGCGAGGTGCCCGAGCTGACCATCGACGTGCAGAAGTACCGTTCCGTTTTCGCTGCCGACGTCACCGACGAGGAGGCCGCGGCCGGTGCTACCAACCAGCGACCGGCTTCAGGCCTGGCGTTGGGGGAGCCGCTGTCGGTGGAGCCGGCCTGGAAGCGTCTACCGAGTTGGTGGCTGGTGGCCGGTGCCGATCACGCCATCAACCCGGACTATCAGCGGGCCACTGCCAAGAACATCGGGGCGACGGTCACCGAGGTCGAGGGCGGCTCGCACTCGATCGCCGTCTCGCGGTCCGGCGAGGTGGCAGAGGTGATCATCGCCGCGGTTCGTTCCGTCTCCTGATCCTCGCGGATGCGTGAGGATCACCGGCTGTCGGCTGCTACCAGTCCATACCTGGTGTCCTTCAGGATGCGATCCGAAAGGGCAGGATCCGCATCACGCACAGCGCGGGAGAGAACGATGGCGCCGACCATCCCGGCCAGGAGAAAGTAGTCCGGGGCGGCCTCATCCTCACCCGAGGCCCGACTGCTGGCCGCGCCCAGTGCCCGTGCCATTCCGGTGACGCCCGAGGCGAAGATACTTTGCAGTTCTGTCGGTGCACGGCCCGCGTCATTGGCAAGTGCTGCGACCGTGCACCGGCTCTGCGGGTTGTCACGGTGCGAGGCCGACACGTAGTCGTCAAGAACATCGCCGAGAGATCCGGAAGCGGTCGGGCCGGTGGGCGAGGTCGGTTCTCGCTGGACCTCGGCGATACTGTTCTGCACCCCGCGCGAGCAGGACTCCTCGATGAGCGCTTCCTTCGAGTCGAACTGGCCGTAAAAGCCGCCGTGCGTCAGCCCAGAAGTTCTCATGATGTCGGCGATGGACACACCGTTGAAGCCATTCACGCGGAAGAGAGCGGAGGCAACGTCCAATACGCGCTCACGGTTGACTGCGGCTTGCTGACGTGAGACGCGCATCCCGACCTCCTAGGCGAGGGCTGCCTGCTCCCTGACTGTACAGATGTCATCTTTCTCGCATTCTATGATGGCCGACATGTAACGGGTGCACTCGACTGCTCTGTGGTGCAGATATACGCCTAGTAGTGCTTCGTTAGGTCTGTTCGTTGCGGCTGATCAGGAACATGTTGGATGGGTGGACGCACTTGAAGTAGGCCGTCTGCGGGCGGCGTT
>NZ_JBHWZP010000020.1:46478-58484 GCF_042728395.1 Streptomyces sp. NPDC060205 | reverse complement strand
GGGGTACGGGCGGCGGGGGCGAAGGAAAACCCGGCGTGACCCCCCGCCCCCGGACCCCCGTTAGAATCAATCGCACAGCCCCGCTAAACCGCCGGAAGGCAAACCGTGCCAGAAGCGTCCCCCGCCGCCACCCCCGACACCGTCCTGGTCGTCGACTTCGGCGCGCAGTACGCCCAGCTCATCGCCCGCCGAGTCCGTGAGGCCCGGGTCTACAGCGAGATCGTCCCGAGCACCATGCCGGTGGACGAGATCCTCGCCAAGAACCCCGCGGCGATCATCCTCTCCGGCGGCCCCTCGTCGGTGTACGCGGAAGGCGCCCCCCGCCTCGACCGCGCGCTCTTCGAGGCCGGCGTCCCCGTCTTCGGCATGTGCTACGGCTTCCAGCTGATGGCGACCACCCTCGGCGGCACGGTCGACAACACGGGCGCCCGCGAGTACGGCCGTACCCAGCTGCACGTCAGCAAGTCCGGCTCGACGCTCTTCGAGGGCACCCCGGACGAGCAGTCGGTGTGGATGTCGCACGGCGACGCCTGCTCCGCCGCCCCCGAGGGCTTCACCGTCACCGGCTCCACGGACGTCGTCCCGGTCGCGGCCTTCGAGAACGACGAGAAGAAGCTGTACGGGGTCCAGTACCACCCCGAGGTCATGCACTCCACGCACGGCCAGCAGGTGCTCGAACACTTCCTGTACCGGGGCGCGGGCCTGAGCCCGGACTGGACCACCGGCAACGTCATCGAGGAGCAGGTCGCCCTGATCCGCGAGCAGGTCGGCGACCGGCGCGCCATCTGCGGGCTGTCCGGCGGCGTGGACTCCGCGGTCGCCGCGGCCCTCGTGCAGAAGGCCATCGGCACCCAGCTGACCTGCGTGTACGTCGACCACGGTCTGATGCGCAAGGGCGAGACCGAGCAGGTCGAGAAGGACTTCGTGGCGGCGACCGGCGTACAGCTGAAGGTCGTGGACGCGGAGGAGCGCTTCCTCACCGCTCTCAAGGGCGTCTCGGACCCCGAGGAGAAGCGGAAGATCATCGGCCGCGAGTTCATCCGGGTCTTCGAGCAGGCGCAGGCGGAGATCATCGCGGACGAGGGCCCGGAGGTGGCCTTCCTGGTCCAGGGCACGCTCTACCCCGACGTGGTCGAGTCCGGTGGCGGTACGGGCACCGCCAACATCAAGTCCCACCACAACGTGGGCGGGCTCCCCGAGGACCTTGAGTTCCAGCTGATCGAACCGCTGCGCCAGCTCTTCAAGGACGAGGTCCGGATGGTCGGCCAGGAGCTCGGTCTGCCGGACGAGATCGTCCAGCGCCAGCCGTTCCCCGGCCCCGGCCTGGGCATCCGCATCGTCGGCGAGGTCAACAAGGAGCGGCTCGACCTGCTCCGCGAGGCCGACGCCATCGCCCGCGAGGAGCTGACGGCCGCCGGTCTCGACCGCGACATCTGGCAGTGCCCGGTCGTGCTGCTCGCCGACGTCCGCTCCGTCGGCGTCCAGGGCGACGGCCGCACGTACGGCCATCCGATCGTGCTGCGGCCCGTCTCCTCCGAGGACGCGATGACCGCCGACTGGTCGCGTCTTCCGTACGACGTCCTCGCGAAGATCTCGACCCGCATCACGAACGAGGTCGCGGACGTCAACCGCGTCGTCCTCGACGTGACCTCGAAGCCGCCGGGCACCATCGAGTGGGAGTAGCGGCCTCGGGTCCCTCGGGGCTCAGGTCCGCCTGAGAGTGCGCACCGGCACTCCGGGCTGCCAGATCTGGACGACCAGATACGTGTCGTCCTCGACGCAGGTCCGTACGACCTCCGTCAGTTCGGTGCGGAAGAGGTGGAACGGCTCCGGCGGTTTCACCTCTTCGCTGTACCCCGCCTTCTCCAGCGGGTCCTGGACCTCGACCGCCCGGCCCGCGATCCGTACGTCGCCGCCGGCCATCTCCGTGCCCGGCCCCGGGTTCGCCTGCAGGGCGAACCGCGGGTCCCGGCGCAGGTCCAGCGCCTTGAGGGAGTCCGGCATCATGCCGAGCCACAGCTCCCCGTTCAGGAAGCGGACCTCCAGACCGGACGTGCGGGGCGAACCGTCCTTGCGGAGGGTCGCCACGACGTGGTGCGTGAACGCCGCGAACCGCTCCTCGACCGTCCTGGCAAGATCCTGTTCCGCGGCGGTGAAGGCCGCCCAGTTCGACGTCGTCCTGGTCATTCGCATCACCCAGCCGTCCGAGTCACCGAGTCATCCGGGTCGTGTGCGCCATGTGCGTCCTGCGCGTCCTGTACGTCATACGACGAGTGTGGCGGCGATACCCGACGTCTAGTGTCGCCTTTTCGGCAGCGAGGCACGCAGGTCGGTCCTGCGGGAGTTGCGGTTCGCCGACCGCAGACGGCGGCCGAGCCGGTCCTTGCGCACCACCTCCAGGCGCAGGAGGAGCGCGAACACCGCGGCCATCATGGCGCCCGCGGCGAGCGAGGCCGTCCAGCCCGCGGGTATCAGCAGCAGCGCCATGAAGACCGCGCTGGCGCTCATGAACACGGCCTTGCGGCGCCAGTCGAGGTCGTCGTCCAGGGCGTCGAACTCGATGCGGGTCTTCAGCAGGTTCACCGTGGGTGCCACGTCCGGCAGGGGTTTCAGCGTGCCGGGACGCATCCCGGGCGCGCGCCCCGCGGCCAGCCGGCCCAGTGCCGCCGTACTGCGCTCGCGGGCCTCGGGCCGGGAGTCGCGCACCAGCCGGACCTGAAGCGTCTGGCCGACGCGGCTCGTCCGCTCGTACCGGAAGCCGTACTGCACGGCGATGTAGGTCAGCGCGGCGAGGCGGCGCGGGGAGCCGCCGCGGTCGTCCAGGACGACCACGTCACGCGTGGCGACCTGCCGGAGCATGTCCGTGATCAGGCGCTCGGCCCTCGTGGCCCTCTTGGTCGTCCTGGTTCTCGTGGCTCTCGTGGTTCTCTTGGCTGTCCTGAGATTCCTCATGTTCGTCATGGGCGGGACGGTGATGCGGTCGCGGGGCGCGGTCCGCACAGCGTGTGGGGAAGGCTGTGCACGGGGGGTCCCTCCAGCGGGCGTCGGGGCCGGTGTCCGACGCGTGTGATGGCTCCGGTCAGGCAGACCAGCGATCTCGTACAACGGTTGTGCACTCTCTTCTTCGACATCTCTGTTCTCCTGCGCTGACCGCCGGTAACTTCCCGCCCGTAAACACGTACGGAGTCCGCCCCTCAGGGCTGGAGGACATATGCACGGGCCCACACCGCCCCTGCCCCTTCCCACCGACAGACTGCGGTTCGCCATGCCGCCCATGCACGAGTCGCTCGACGACGAGCGCCGGCACCGCAAGGAACGTCTCGCGGGCGCGCTGCGGCTCTTCGGGCGGCTCGGCTTCGAGGACGGGGTCTCCGGCCACATCACCGCGCGCGATCCCGAGTACAGCGACTGCTTCTGGGTGAACCCGTTCGGAATGCCCTTCAAGCATGTCACCGTCGGGGACCTGGTGATGGCCAACGAGGACGGACAGGTGCTGGAAGGCCGCTATCACGTGAACCAGGCCGCGTTCACCGTGCACGCCCAGGTCCACGCGGCCCGGCCCGACGTCGTCGCGGTCGCCCACTGCCACTCGGTGCACGGACGAGCGCTGTCCGCGCTCGGCGATCTCCTCGACCCGATCACCCAGGAGAGCTGCGCGTTCTACGAGGACCACGCGCTGTACGACGCCTACTCGGGCGTCGCCGTGGACGCCGAGGAGGGGCGGCGGATCGCCTCCGCGCTCGGCTCGTTCAAGGCGCTCGTGCTGCGCAACCACGGGCTGCTGACGGTGGGCGACTCGGTGGACGCGGCGGCCTGGTGGTTCCTGTCCATGGAACGCTCCTGCCAGGTGCAGCTGACCGCCCGCGCCGCCGGGCGGCCGGTGCTGATCGACCACAAGCAGGCGGTCGCGACGCGGGAACAGGCCGGCGGGGACCTGGTGGCGTGGATCAACTACCAGCCGCTGTGGCAGGACATCAGCCGCAGCGAGCCGGACCTGCTGTCCTGACGTGCCTCAGAACCTGCCGCGCCACAAGACGCGCCGCGCCCCTGGGCATGCCTCGTCAAGGAGGGCACGGCTCACTGGAAGTCGCGCAGCACGGCCGCCTTCGTCGCCGCGAACTCCTCGTCGGTGAGCACGCCGTCACGATGCAGCTCGCCCAACTCCCGCAGACGGCGCAGGAGTATGTCGTGAATGCCCTCCGGGGGCGATACGCGCGCCGGGGCGCCTTGATCCACGCGGGGAGTCCGGGCCGCCTGGGACGGTACGGAGTCCCCGGACGCGGCCGCCGGCAGCAGGGACGGATCTCCCCGTACGAGCTCGCCCCGGCCGTGCCCGCCGGCCGTCCGGGCGGACGGGTGCGGGAGACGGGCCATGACCGCGGTGGCGACGAGGGCCGTGAGCAGATCGCGGCGCGCGCTGCCCCACAGATCGAGCGCGAACGGATCCTTCTCCGGCGGCAGCTTGGAGAACACCGAGTCGGTCGTCACGAACCGCAGGAAACCGTCCTCGTAACCGGAGTTGGGCAGCCACTCCACCTGCACCAGATCCGGCAGACCGATGATGCGCGGGCCCGTCGCGCGCTTCACCCGGTCCGAGGTGTCGCTCCAGTCGATACGGACCCTGACCCCGTCGAAGGAGACCGTGCCGTCGCTGGAACGGACCGAGACGGGCACCGGCGGGCCGGGCAGGAGGTACGCCCCGGCCGGTTCCTTGGGAATCTGTTCGATGAGCAGGGCGTGCCGGATCTCCTCGGCGACGTACTCGGCGACCCCCGAACGGTCGATGTCCACCGACAGCCGGTACGGATCCGCCGCGTCGGGCAGCCGGCCCCCGGTCGCCTGGAGGAGCGGGTCGGCGCCCTCGCGGAGTCTCAGCCGCAGCCGGCCACGCTTGCGTTCGGGCTCGTAGACGACGCCCGCGACCGCTTCGAGGGGCACGGTGATCTCTCCGTACGTCTGCCGGAACAGCGGCACGGAACGGTGCAGTCCCGGGGTGATCCGGACCGTGCTGCCGTCGAAGGCCCAGGTCCCGTCGCGCTGGATGATCTCGGCCATACGGAAATTCTCGCAGCCGGGTCAACACGGGGGTGGCGCATTCACCCGCGCTGACCGGACCTGGCGGACGCGGGGGGTGTGCGGTACGGCACAATGCGCTTTCGTCACAAGGCAGTTGTGCGGCTGCGCAGGTGTGCGGTGGGCGGATGTGCGGTGGATGGGTGTGCGCGATGGCTGGGCGCACGGCCGGTGAGTTCTCGACAGAGCGGTGCGGAAGGCGGCAACGGGCGTGGCGGTGCAGGAGACGGGACAGGGCACGGGGCGTGACCCCGGCCGGGGTCCCGGTCGGGGCGGGCACGAGGGCGGCTGTGCCTGCGGGGACTGCCCGCACGGGGTACGCGAGGGGCATCGGCGGGCCGTCGCCGCGTTCCTCTCCAAGCGGGACGAACTCGCCTCGGGACAGGGGCTGCCGGCCGCGGTCGCGCACTCCGCCGGGGCCTCGCGGCAGTGGGTCTCGGACGCGCTGACCCAGTCCGCCGACCTCGTCGCCGAACGCGGCCGGGCCGAGGGGGAGGTCTGGCTCGGTCTCGTCTGGCGGCGGACGGTCGCCGCGGTATGGGGACTTGTGGCCGTCCTGCTGCTGGTGCAGGCGCTCACCGCGATCGGGGCGGGCTGGACGTCCGCGCGCACCGCGGGGCTGCTCGCGGCGGTCGTCGTGGCCGTGCTGCTGACCGCCGCCTCGTGGTTCCACCGGGCGCGCGGCGGAGTGCTGGCGCCGGTCATCGGTGAGGACAACCGGCTCTCCACCTCCCGGGTGGTGGCCGGCGGCTGGGTGCTGTTCGTCGTCTACGCCGTGCTCGTACTGGCCGGACGGCTCGCCGGGGCGTCCTCGCACACCGAACGCGACTCCCTGATCGAAGGGCTCGAACTCGCCCGGGGCGCGGGTATCGTGACCGTCCTCGCCGTCGTGTGCGCGATCGCCGTCCTGGTGCGGCGGGTGGTCGGGCTGCGGGTCCTCGGGCAGCGGCTGCAGAAGGTACGGGCCGACCGGCCCCGGGCCGCCGACCTGCTGACCGACGACTCCGGACGCGGCAGCTTCGCGGACACCCAGTACGCGGTGCTGGGCGCCGTCGCGCTGGTGTTCGCCGCGGTACGGCTGGCCCGGCGTCCCGAACAGCTGCCGGACCTGCCGTGGGGCCTCGCGGTCGTGGTGCTGATCTCGGCCGCCACGTACGTCGCCGCGAAGTACGCCGAGGGCGGCCGGCCGGTGATCCTCTCGGTCGTGCGCTCGCGCGAGGCCGGGGACCTGGACGCGCCGATCAGGACGGGCGACGACATCGAGATCCGGGGCGCCGGGTTCGTACCGCCCGGCGCGCAGAGCGCCGACCGGCTGTCGCGAATGGTGGTACGGATCGGCACCGTGCACGTGCACGTCCCGCTGGTCCCGGTGCCCGGCGGTTTCAGCAACCCCTCCGACGCGGTCCTCACCGTGCCCGTACCCGCGGACGTGGAACCGGGGCGGGTGGAGGTACAGGTCGTCACCGCGGCGGGCGTGGAGACGAACCGCGTGGAGATCGACGTGACGGACTGAGGACGCTCGGACCACAGCGGGACTCCCTCCTACCGGAGATCGGGACCAAAGAGGACGATCGGGCGGACGTGGTGAAAATTTATGCGTCCGCCCCTGAGCGGGGACTCGTCCCCGTACGTATTGTCTTGTTGAGGGGTGAACCGTTCGGCGGTTGAGAGGTGGCGGAGGGCTATGGCTCACGGCATGCGCATGGACACGCACTCCGGATACTCGGACGACGGCGGCGGTGGCGACTGGCGGGACACCGCGATGCGGTACGCGCTGCTGCCCCTGCGGGTCTTCCTCGGCGTCACGTTCATCTACGCGGGGCTCGACAAACTCACCGACAGCGCGTTCATGTCGGACTCCGGCGCCGGCTCCATCGGCGACATGATGCGCGCCGTACGTGACTCGTCGGCGATCCCCGCCCTCATCGACCTCTCTCTCAAGAACCCCGTCGGCTTCGGCTACGCCATCGCCTTCGGCGAGCTCGCCGTGGGCATCGGCACCCTGATCGGCCTGCTGGCCCGCCTCGCCGCGGTCGGCGGGGCACTGATCTCGCTCAGCCTCTGGCTAACGATGAGCTGGGCCGCGGACCCGTACTACTACGGCAACGACCTCCCCTATCTGATGGCCTGGCTGCCCCTGGTCCTGGCCGGAGCGGGCGTGTTCTCCGTGGACGCGGCACTCCGCTCCCGCCGACGGCGCAGGACGGGTACCGCCTACTAGCCGGACCTGGGACCGACGAGCCGCACGCCTGCGGACCGCCCCGGCCCGGACTCCGGACCCTTCCCGTACGGGCCGGTTCCCCGGCCGGCTCGGGTGTCGGTCCGCGAGAAGGACCGGTGCGAGGGGCGGCGAGGGCCGGTTCAAGGACCGGTTCGAGGACCGGCCGAGCCTCCCGCGGCTCGGCCGCACTGGCCCCGAGGCCGGGGCCGGGGCCGGGGTCCGGTCCGGTGGCGGGCTCAGCCCGGCGCCCCCGCGCTGTCCCGTGCGGGCGCCGTACGGCGACGCTGACGCCGCCGTATCCCGTGGGCCACGCTGCCCGTCACAGCGGACAGGCACAGGCCTCCCGTGACGAGCGGGATCACCGCGAACCACGGCGTCTCCCACAGGCCGCCCGCGTCACCGGCGTAGACGACACCCGTCAGCGTGAGGAAGAGACCCGCTATGAGCCTGCCCGGCTTGAACTCATGACGTCGCACGGGCCACCTCCGCCTGTCCGAGGCCGACTTCCAGAGTGAGATCGAGCGTGCCGCCGTCCTTGCTCCCGGCCGCGGGCGCGAGCGTCAGTTCCTTGTGCTTGCCGGGAGCCACGTCCACGTCCTGTTCGTCGTCGCCCGGCAACTGGATGTCCCCCACGCCCACTTCGACGTTCAGTCGCACCGTCGCACCCTTCGGTACGACGACCTTGAGCCGGCCCATGCCCACCTCGGCGTTCGTCGTCACGGTCCGGCCCTTGCCGATGTTTATCCGGCTGAGATCGAGCGTGCCGACCCCCGTGCCGAGGTCGTACTGCTCCTGTACGGCGGCCGCCGTGGCCGGTGTCCAGTCCACGCGCTCCCAGTGGGTCGTGATGTCCGCCGGCAGCGCCGCCGCGCAGGCCAGCAGCCCCGCCGTGACGATTGCGAGGAAGACCGACCCCGCTCCCGTACGCCCGCGGAACGAGCTGACCGCGATGCCCAGGCCGAACACGGCGAGCGCACAGGCCAGGCCGGTCTGCAGGCTGGTGCCGAGCGTGTGGTCGTCCCAGGTCAGACGCGTACCGAGCGCGCCTGCGACGAGGGCGAGCAGGAACACCCGGCCGCCGATCCCGCGGGGGCCGCGAGGCTTGACGTCCCGCGTCCGTATGTCCCGGCCGGAGCCGCCGCCGTGCGCGATCGTGACCGCCGCCGCGATGTCCCGGTCCCACGTGCCCTTCGGGCCCCACAGATAGCCCGTGCCGCCCTCGTACGTACCGTCCTTGACGATGGGCTCCCGCCACCAGGAGGGGAAGGCGGCGGGCACGGGCGGTGCCTGCGCCTCGGGCGGAGCGTCGGCGACGGCCTGCGCTGCTATGGGTCCGCCCCTGCCCGAGCGCACCCGGGAGCTGGGGGACGGATCGGGGACGTCGGCACCTCGCTGCCGCGACCAGTAACCCGCGCCCGCGAGGAGCAGCGAGAGCGTGGCCGCGAAGGTGAGCACACTCGCGTTGTTCAGCATGGAGAGGAAGACACCGCAGCCGACCAGGGCGAACAGCACGCCCGCCAGCGCCTGGCCGTCGACGCGGCCGGTGAGGAGCTTGCGCACCTCGTTCTCCTCCTCGTCGTCGTACGGGACGAAGAGCCAGGCGAAGCCGTAGAAGATGAGGCCGAGGCCGCCGGTGGCGGAGAGCACCGCGAGCACGATCCGGAAGATCACCGGGTCCATGTCGCACTGCCGCCCGAGCCCCGCGCACACACCGCCCAGCATCCGGTGCCGCCGGTCACGCCGGAACCCGCGCGGAACCTCGGGCGCACGCGGTTCCTCACCGGCGGTGGCGCCGGTGGGCCCGGTGGGCGCCGGTGCGTCCGCCCGGACGTCCGCCCGGGCGTCCGTCGTCGGCACCGAGTCCTGCGGCCCGCTGCCCGGACCCGGGGCCGCGCTCGCGCCAGGGCCGGGGCCCGGCCCGGGCCCCGGATGCGCCGCGGCGTGCTGCTGATCGCTCATACGTCCATGGTGACGGCCGCGACGGCCCGGCGGCAGCCGGAACGACCCTGGCCGAACCCTGAATTCGGCCCCGAGACACCCCTCAGACCCATGCGCCACCGACTGGGACGCAGACCGTGACGCCGGTCGGCGCAGACCGCGACGGAGCCGGGGGTGCCGGGGGTGCTGGTGCAGGGGCCTGCACGGCGGGGCGGGGCGGTGAGGGGGGAGCGACGCTGGGTCGGCGCCATGCTGGTATCTGAGCAATGTGGTGCCGGCGTCCGAGCGACGTGGTGCCGGCGTCCGAGCGACGTGGTGCCGGCGTCCGAGCAACGCGATGCCGCGTCCGAGTCACGCGATGCCGCGTCCGAGTCACGCGGCGCGGGTGTCGGTGTCCGCGACGTCGGCACCCGCGTTCCGCGACAGCCGGGTAAGTGGTCGGGTAAGTGGGCGACGCGCTGCCTGCGTCCGGGCCGCGCGGCCCGGGCTCCCGTGCCCGTGACCCCGGCGCGTGAGCCGAGTGGCGCCATCTGACCGGGCGGCCGTGCGACGCCGGCTGCCAGGCCGCTCGGACACCGGCGTCCGAGCCTGCGGCCCCAGGCGCCACGGCCCCTCGGACGCCCGCCGGGGCCGGATTCGAAGATCAGGGGAGTCTCGGGGGTCGACCCTGATGCCCGGTGGCGCGAGGCGTGTGAACATCGATGGCATGCCGGACGCCGCAGCCCTGACCATCGAGGACCCGCGGCCTCCGCGCAAGCTCTACCGCAGCAGCGACGGACGCTGGCTCGGGGGCGTGGCGCGGGGGCTCGCCGGGCATCTCGGCCTGCCCGTGATCTGGGTCCGCCTGATCTTCGCGGGTCTGTTCATGGCGGACGGCCTGGGAGCCCTGCTGTACGCGGCGTTCTGGTTCTTCGTGCCCCTCGGCGTCGGAGGCGTGGACGCCGAGAGGCCCCCCGCCCTCGCCACCGAGACGTCCCCCGACGGCCGCCGCAGGCTCGTGGCCCGCAAGCCTGACAAGGGCCAGATCGTCGCGCTGCTCGCGATGGTCGTGGTGGCCCTGGTCTTCGTGGGCAATGTGGACCTGAGCGGCGGCGCCAAGGCCTACCTCTGGCCCACCGTCCTCGTCGGCGCGGGCGTCGCCCTGGTCTGGCGCCAGGCGGACAACGCCCGCCGGGCCCGCTGGATGGAGGTGGGCCGCCGCAAGCGCACGATCAGCCTGCTCCGCTCCGCGGCCGGTGTCCTGCTCGTCGCCGCGGGGGTCTCCGGGATATTCGTCCTCCAGGGCTCCGCCGCCCACCTCGGTTCGGTCCTGCAGGCCGCGCTCGCCGTCCTCGTCGGGATAGCGCTGCTGGCCGGTCCGTACCTCGTGCGCATGACGCAGGACCTCTCCGAGGAGCGCCTGATGCGCATCCGCGCCCAGGAGCGGGCCGAGGTCGCCGCGCACGTCCACGACTCGGTGCTGCACACCCTCACCCTGATACAGCGCAACGCGGAGAACGCGAGCGAGGTCCGCCGCCTCGCCCGCGCCCAGGAGCGGGACCTGCGCAACTGGCTCTACAAACCGGAGGGCACCGGCAAGGACGAGGCGGAGGAGCCCGACACGCTCGCCGAGGCCGTCAAGCGCAGCGCGGCGGAGGTCGAGGACAAGCACGGGGTCCCCATAGAGGTCGTGGTCGTCGGCGACTGCCCGCTCGACGACCGGACCGCCGCCCAGATGCAGGCCGCGAGGGAGGCCATGGTGAACGCGGCCAAGTACGGTGGCGACGGCGGCGCGGTGCAGGTCTTCGCCGAGGTCGAGGGAAGGACCGTCTTCGTGTCGGTCCGGGACCGCGGTCCCGGATTCGATCTGGACTCGATACCCGCCGACCGCATGGGCGTCAGAGAATCGATCATCGGCCGCATGGAGCGCAACGGCGGTACGGCCAGGCTGCGCGCGGTGCCGGACGGCGGCACGGAGGTCGAGCTGGAGATGGAGAGGGCGGAGACATGAGCGACGCGAACGAACCGACCGGAGCGGCCGGAGCGGTCGGGCCGGACACCGGGGCGGCCGGTGCGGGTGCGGCCGGCGCGGGCTCGGCGGAGGACCCGGCGGCTTCCGCGCCCGGGCGGCGGGTGCGCGTGGTGCTCGTCGACGACCACCGCATGTTCCGTACCGGAGTCCAGGCGGAGATCGGGCAGACCGAGCGGACCGGCGTCGAGGTCGTCGGCGAGGCCGCGGACGTCGACCAGGCGGTCACGGTCATCACGGCGACCCGCCCCGAAGTGGTCCTGCTCGACGTGCACCTCCCGGGCGGCGGCGGGGTCGAAGTGCTGCGCCGGTGCTCGCCGTTGATGGCCGACCCCGAGCAGCCGGTGCGGTTCCTCGCGCTGTCCGTGTCGGACGCGGCGGAGGACGTCATCGGGGTGATCCGCGGCGGCGCCCGCGGCTATGTCACGAAGACGATCACCGGCACGGATCTCGTCGACTCGGTCTTCCGTGTCCAGGACGGCGACGCCGTCTTCTCGCCCCGCCTGGCCGGCTTCGTCCTCGACGCCTTCGCCTCCACCGACGCCCCGCCGGTCGACGAGGACCTCGACCGTCTCACCCAGCGCGAGCGCGAGGTCCTGCGCCTCATCGCCCGCGGGTACGCCTACAAGGAGATCGCCAAGCAGCTCTTCATCTCGGTCAAGACGGTCGAGTCCCATGTCTCGGCGGTCCTGCGCAAACTGCAGCTGTCCAACCGGCACGAGCTGACCAGGTGGGCGACGGCACGACGACTGGTCTAGAACCTGCC
>NZ_JBHWZP010000020.1:0-46381 GCF_042728395.1 Streptomyces sp. NPDC060205 | reverse complement strand
GACCGCCGACCGCCGACCGCCGACCGCCGACCGCCGACCGCCGACCGCCGACCGCCGACCGCCGACCGCCGACCGCCGACCGCCGACCGCCGACCGCCGACCGCCCAGCCGACGCCGGGCGGCGGGGCAGTGGGAGGTCTGCCTCACGCCACCCGCGTCGCCCCCGCGAACGGCATCTCGTCGATGGGCGCGACCCGTACCGGCGCCGACGGGTTGGGCGCGTGGACCATCTGCCCGTTGCCCACGTACATCCCCACATGACTGATGCCCGAGTAGAAGAACACCAGGTCACCGGGTTGGAGTTCGGAGCGGGAGACGCGTTGGCCCGCGTTGATCTGCGCGTATGTCGTCCGGGGCAGCGAGATGCCCGCGGAGCGGTACGCGGCCTGCATCAGCCCCGAGCAGTCGAAGGCGTCGGGACCGGTGGCCCCCCACACGTAGGGGCTGCCGAGCTTCCCGTAGGCGTACGAGACCGCTGCCGCCGCCCGGGAGTTGGGCGCGGTCGTGGAAGGGGAGCCCTGGCCGAGGGTGCGGGAGGCCTGGCCGGAACGAGAGGCGCGTGCCGTGTCCGGGTCGTCCGCGCCGATGCGGGCGCGGTCCGCGTCCGGCAGCTGAGACAGCAGTTGGCGGGCCTCGCCGAGCTTGCCGGTGACCGTCTTCTTGTGGCGCTTCAGGTCCGCCTGTCGCGCCTTGAGCGAGGTGAGTTCGATGTGCGCGGCACCGCGCAGCTGCTCGATGTCGCGCAGCTGTGTGCGTACACGGGAGACCGCCGAGGCCTGCCTGCTGCCGGCCCGCTCGGCGAACGCGGCCCCCTCCAGATACTGATCGGGGTCCGAGGAGAGCATCAGCCCCAGCGCGGGGTCGATGCCGCCGTCCCGGTACTGGGCGGTCGCGAGCGAACCGAGCGCGTCACGTTCGGAGTTGAGCCGTTCCGTCTTGCGCGCGGCCTCGTCCTGCAGCGTGCCGAGCCGGTCGGCCGCCTTCGTGGACTTCTCCTTGGCGCCGTTGTACTTGTCGGTGGCGACCTCCGCCTCCTGGTACAGCTTGTCGACTTTCGCCTTCACCTGGGCCGGCGTGAGCTCGGGTGCGGCGACCCCCGTCCCGTCGAACGCCGTCGCGCTCGCCGCACCCGCGAGGGCGATGGTGAAGGCGGTGCGGGCCGTACCGCCGCCGAGTGAGCGCTGTCTGGGCTTGCGGTGCGCTGCCACGTGCGATCCACGTTCCTTCCGTAGCCGCCGAGGCACTGGTGCGTCCACGGCGGTGGCCCTCAGGGGCTGGTTGCACGTCCGGCGGCAGCCCGCACAGGGGGAGCGGACCGCCGCCGGACCTCTTGGCGGTGGTGCCGACTGCCGCCCTGGCCCGGGCGGTTGTGGTGGGGAGCCGGTCACCTGGGGAAGGACGCTAAACCTCACGACACGCCGGCGGTAACGGCATGTACGGAACTGGTGGCACTCGGCCACGAGCTGACCGGGTGCGACCGTGATCCGGGCCCGGTGCCGGCGACTTGGCGTGAGGGGGTGACCGATGGGCGCGTTGTGGGGGAGCGGTACACCCGACGGTGCTATGGGCTCCGCCCTGGGCCCGCGAGAGGCCCGGGCCGCGGGCCGGTGCGGAGCGGCATGCGGGCGTCCGGTTAGGGTCCGGGCTCATGGACGTACTCATTCATGTCTTCGTCGCCCTGCACATCATCGGCATCGCCTCCCTGCTGGGCGGCTTCCTCACCCAGCTGAAGGCCATGGGCGACGGCACGGCCCGCTTCACCCCCGCCATGCTCCACGGCGCGCTGACCATGCTGGTCACCGGCGCGGTCCTCGTCGGCCTCAACCAGGCCGACGACCAGACCGTCAACAACGTCAAGATCGGCGTGAAGCTGGCGCTCCTGGTCGTGATCCTCGGCCTCGTCTACGTCAAGCGCGACGACGAGAAGGTGGAGAAGGGCCTGTTCGCCCTGGTGGGCGGGCTGACCACGGTGAACGTCTTCATCGCGGTGCTCTGGACCTGAGCGGCCCGGGCGACCGCCCGGAACACGGAAGGGGTACGGCACCCAGGTGCCGTACCCCTTCCGGTGTCCGTGTGAGCCGCTAGCCGGGCCGCACCACGCTGTGGATCGGCATGTAGTAGATCGACTCCTCGCGGACGTACGCACCCGGCTTCGGGGCGTGGATCATCATGCCGTCGCCGATGTAGATGCCGACGTGGCTGATGTCGTCGTAGAAGAAGACCAGGTCGCCGGGCTGGGCGTTGTCCACGGAGACCGTCGTGCCGGTGTTCACCTGGTCCCACGTGGTGCGCGGGAGCGTCACACCGGCGGCCTTCCAGGCGGCCTGCGTCAGACCGGAGCAGTCGTACGAGCCGGGACCGCTCGCGCCCCAGACGTACGGCTTGCCGATCTGGGCGCGGGCGAAGGCGAGTGCCTTGGCCGCCTTGGTGGAGGAGGCGGAGTCCGAGCCCGCCGTGCTGCCGGTGCCCGTACCGGTACCGGCTCCCGTGCCCTGCGTCGCCGCCTCCTGGCGGCGGCGCTCCACGTCGGCCGCCTGCTGCCGCGCCAGCTCGTCCGCCTTGCGCCGGGCCTCCTCCTGCTTCTGCCGCTCGATCGCGGCCAGGCGGGCCTTCTCCTCGGCGGTCAGCTTCGACAGGAGCTCGCGCGCCTCGGCGAGCTTGCGCTGGACGTCCGCCTTGGACGTCTTCAGCGTGCTCTGCGTCGTGGTGAGCGTCTCCAGGCCCTCGGAGGCCTCCTGCCGCTTCTTCGACGTGGTGGCCCGCTGGGTGACGTACTCGTCGACGGCCTGCTTCTGGCGGGCGGTCAGCCGGCTCATCAGCTGGGTCTGGTCGAAGTAGTCCTGCGGGTTGTCCGCGAGGAGGAGGGAGGCCGTGTCGGGGGCGGAGGCACCCGTGCGGTACTGCGCGGCGGCGAAGGTCCCGAGCGCCTCGCGCGCGGAATTGAGTTTCTCCGTACGCTGCGCCACGTCGTCGAGCAGCGTGGCGACGCGCTTGCGCTGCTTGGTGGTCTTCTCCTTGGCCGCGTTGTACTTCTCGGTGGCCGTACCCGCCTGCTGGTAGAGGTCGTCGATCTTCTTCTGGACTTCCTCCGTGCTCGGCCTGGGCTCCGCGGCGGGCGAGGCGTCCGCCGTCTGGGAGAGCAGGGCGACCGAGGTCAGGGCCGCGGTGGCGAGGGCAGGTGTCCGGATGCCCAGGGAACTGGGGGGCCGCGACTTGCGGTGTGGCGCCACGAGGGCGTCTCCTTCCGTCATCCGCCTACCGAGTTAGCTGTCGGGTTCGGGCGAGTGCTTCGGAAGGTTTGCCCTACGGTCCGTGTCCCACGAGGGAGTTCGGACCGATTCACCCCAGGATCGGTTGGGTCCCCGGTTCCGGAGGCCACGAGGGCATGCCGGATTCGGCGGAGCCCGCTCGGCCCGGCGTTGTTCGCCGGTGCGGGTCGAGCGGCCTACGCGAAAGTTAGCCAATACGTGTGGCACCTGTGAAGTTTGATGTGCGATATGCCCGATACATTTTCGTGACCTGAGCCACGGGAGTCACCCGCCGACGTCAATTGGTCGCGATGTGATCCGAGTTGTCCCGGAGGGGAACAGGGCGCGCCCTGTCTTCACACGGATATACGGAGGCCATCCGTACGCGGTTCAGGTGCCGGCGAAGTTCCGGCCGGGCGGCCGGGCGGCCGGGCGACTGAGCAGCGAGGCGGCGGGTCGGCGGGGCAGAGGTGCGTACCGCTGTACCGCTGGTATCGCCGCACCCGGTGTCGCTGCCGTGGCGGCCACCGTGTGTAATGGCGTGCTCATCACCGGTGAAGCTCTGCCCTTGGCTCACCCGGCCAGGAATCCGCCGAGTTTCCGGGGTGGCGGCCGGGTGTCAGTGGGGACGCCTAGACTCGGAGAGCGATGAGCAGCCTCTTTGATGACAGCTTCCTGGCGGACCTCAAGCCCTCCGGGGCCCACGGGGAAGAGCCCCCGCCGCCGCCCGAGGACGAAGCGCCGGACCACGGTCCGGACGACCTGTTCGGCGGGCGCTTCGACGTGCCTCCGAGCAGGGACGGCCACTACCGCGACGGCGCGCCCCGGCCGTTCGTGGACCCGGCCGCGCTCCTGGACGGGCTGAACGAGAACCAGCGCGCGGCGGTGGTCCACCACGGCTCCCCCCTGCTCATCGTGGCCGGTGCCGGCTCCGGCAAGACCCGTGTGCTCACCCACCGCATCGCCCACCTGCTGGGCGAGCGCAAGGTGCATCCCGGCCAGATCCTCGCGATCACCTTCACGAACAAGGCCGCGGGCGAGATGAAGGAGCGCGTCGAGCAGCTCGTGGGCCCCCGGGCGAACGCGATGTGGGTGATGACCTTCCACAGCGCCTGTGTGCGGATCCTGCGCCGCGAGAGCAAGAAGCTCGGCTTCACGTCGTCGTTCTCGATCTACGACGCAGCCGACAGCAAGCGGCTCATGGCCCTGGTCTGCCGTGACCTGGATCTCGATCCCAAGCGCTTCCCGCCGAAGTCCTTCAGCGCCAAGATCTCGAACCTGAAGAACGAGCTGATCGACGAGGAGGACTTCGCCGCCCAGGCCTCCGACGGCTTCGAGAAGACCGCCGCCCAGGCCTACGCGATGTACCAGTCGCGGCTGCGCGAGGCGAACGCGCTGGACTTCGACGACCTGATCATGACGACGGTCAACCTCCTGCGCGCCTTCCCGGACGTCGCCGAGCACTACCGCCGCCGCTTCCGCCACGTCCTCGTGGACGAGTACCAGGACACGAACCACGCGCAGTACTCCCTCGTCCGGGAGCTCGTCGGCAGCGCCACGGACACCGTGGCGCACCCCGAGGACGTACCGCCGTCGGAGGGCGACCTCCCGCCGGCCGAACTGTGCGTCGTCGGTGACGCCGACCAGTCGATCTACGCCTTCCGCGGCGCGACGATCCGCAACATCCTCCAGTTCGAGGAGGACTACCCGAACGCGACGACGATCCTGCTGGAGCAGAACTACCGCTCCACGCAGACGATCCTGACCGCCGCCAACGCGGTCATCGAGCGCAACGAATCACGCCGCCCGAAGAACCTGTGGACGAACGCCGGCGCGGGCGCGCGCATCACGGGCTACGTCGCCGACACCGAGCACGACGAGGCGCAGTTCGTCGCCGAGGAGATAGACCGTCTCACCGACGCGGGCGACGCGAAGGCCGGCGACGTCGCCGTCTTCTACCGTACGAACGCCCAGTCCCGTGTCTTCGAAGAGATCTTCATCAGGGTTGGCCTGCCCTACAAGGTCGTCGGCGGTGTCCGCTTCTACGAGCGCAAGGAGGTCCGGGACGTCCTCGCGTACCTGCGGGTGCTCGCGAACCCCGAGGACTCCGTACCGCTGCGCCGCATCCTGAACGTGCCCAAGCGCGGTATCGGCGACCGCGCCGAGGCGATGATCGACGCGCTCTCCCAGCGCGAGAAGATCAGCTTCCCGCAGGCGCTGCGCCGCGTCGACGAGGCGTACGGCATGGCGGCCCGCTCGACGAACGCGGTCAAGCGGTTCAACACGCTGATGGAGGACCTCCGGACGATCGTCGAGTCCGGCGCGGGCCCGGCGACCGTCGTGGAGGCGATCCTCGAACGCACCGGCTACCTCGCCGAGTTGCAGGCCTCCACCGACCCCCAGGACGAGACCCGCATCGAGAACCTCCAGGAACTCGCCTCCGTGGCGCTGGAGTTCGAGCAGGAGACGGCCGGCGGCGAGACCGCGGGCACGGCGGCGGCGAACGAGGGCGAGGGCGCGGCCGAGGCCGGTACGCCGACCGGGCTCGCCGCCTTCCTGGAGCGGGTGGCCCTGGTTGCCGACTCCGACCAGATCCCCGACGAGGACGAGGACGGCTCCGGGGTCATCACCCTCATGACCCTGCACACCGCCAAGGGCCTCGAATTCCCGGTCGTCTTCCTGACCGGCATGGAGGACGGCGTCTTCCCGCACATGCGCGCCCTCGGCCAGACCAAGGAGCTGGAGGAGGAGCGGCGCCTCGCGTACGTCGGCATCACCCGCGCGCGCGAGCGGCTCTATCTGACGCGGGCGTCGATGCGCAGCGCGTGGGGGCAGCCCTCGTACAACCCTCCGTCCCGTTTCCTGGAGGAGATCCCGGAGGCGCATCTGGACTGGAAGCGCACGGGTTCCATGGGAGCGGTGGCTTCCGGTCCGGTCGGCGGTGTGGCGGCCTCCCTGTCCTCCTCCCGCTCGCGCTCGGCGGCCTCGGGCGCGTCCGGCTTCGCGACGCGCCGCGGCTCCTCGGAGAAGCCGGTGGTGTCGCTGGCGGTCGGAGACCGTGTCACCCACGACCAGTTCGGCCTCGGCACGGTGGTCGGCGTGAAGGGCATGGGGGCGAACGCGGAGGCGACGGTCGACTTCGGCGGCGAGAAGCCGAAGCGCCTGCTGCTGCGGTACGCGCCGGTGGAGAAGCTGTAGGCAGCGGGACGGGCCTTGCGGGCGGGGCCGCCGACCGGGCGGCTTCGCCGGTCCGGGGGCCCTCCGAGCCGGCGCTCGCAGATCCTAGGAGGGGTCGATGCCGTGGCTGCGCAGCCACGGAAGCGGGTCGATCGCCGAACCGCCGCCCGGGCGCACCTCGAAGTGGAGGTGCGGGCCGGTGGAGTTGCCGGAGTTGCCGGAGTACGCGATCGGGTCGCCGGCCTTCACGACCGCGCCCGAGGCGACCTTGTACGTGGACAGGTGGCAGTACCAGGTCTCCGTGCCGTCCTTGGCCGTCACGATGACCATGTTCCCGTAGGCGCTGTTCCACTGCGTACGGACCGTTCCGTCCGTCGCGGCCATCACCGTCGTGCCGTACGAGACCGGGAAGTCGATACCGGTGTGCACGGACATCCAGTTGATACCGGCCTGGCCGTAGTAGGCGCTGAGCCCGTGCCGTGCGACCGGCAGCGCGAACTTCGGACGCAGCCGCTCCTTGCGGGCCGCCTCGGCCGCCGCCTTCTGCTTCTCGGCGGCCTGCTCGGCCTTCAAGTCGATACGTTCCTGCGTGCGGCTCGCCCGGTCCGCGAAGTCGTCCGCGTCCGCGGAGAGGCTTTCGAGCTGGGCGTCCAGCTTGTTGTTCGCGACCGACGGTTTCACGGTGCCGGCATCGGGTGCGGCGGCCGTCGTCTGGACATCGTCTCCGCCGTCGCCACCGGTGACGGACGCGGCGGCGATACCGGCGACACCCATCACACAGGCCGACGGGACGGCGATCGTCAGCAGCGCGGAGCGCTTGGGCGGTGTGCGGCGGCGCGAGCGGGAAGCGGAACGGTTCGCCGCTCGGGACCCGGCGCGACCTGCGGCGACGGGAGTGATCTCCTCGACGCCGTCGAGCAGGTCGGGCTCGTCGTCGGCGTCGTCGTGCTCGTGGGTACGAGCGTGCGGGTCGGAGTCCGCGTCGGCATCGCCGGGTCCTGAGTGTTCGAACTCGCCCTGCGCGGCCACCCGTTCCTCGTACGGCAGCTGCTCGAACGTGGCGGTGGCCTGCTGGTGGAACGATTCGCGCTGGTCGTACGCGTCCTGCTGGTCGTACGACTCGTGCTGCGGGTGGGACTGGTGCTGCGGGTGGGACTGGGGCTGCTCGCCGCCGTCCGAGTTCCACGCCGTCGCGTCGTACGTGCCCGTCTCGAAGGTCGGCGCCGTCCACTGCTGGGTGGGGTCGGCCTGCTCGGCCTGGTGCCAGGCGTTCGCGTCCCACTGCCCGGTGCCGTCGGGGCTGCCGCCCTGCGTCGGGATCTCGCCGAGCTGCTGATAACCGGCGTCCGGCCAGACACCGCTCGTGTCATAGCTGCCGGTCTCGTAGGCCGCGTGGTGCTGGGCCGCGTACGGGTCGTAGTTCAGGGTCTGGTGACTGCCGGTGGAATCAGTCCAGTTACCGCTGTGGGCCGCCCCGGTCGTGGTGCCGTACGAACCCGTCCCGCCGCCGCTCCCGTCGGTTCCGCTTCCGTTGCCGGGCAGATCGCCGAAGAGGGGATCGGTGTCGAACGTGGCCGTGGCGTAGGCGCCCGTCATGTCGTAACCACCTGTCGTGCTGTACGAACCGGTGGCGGCCGGGTCAAAACCGGTGGCGGGGTATCCGTCGTAGGTGGTGAAGTCGCCGTACTGGACCCCCTGCCCGCCGTGGGACGCGTAGTGCGCCGAGGCGGCATCGGGAGCCGGAGCCGGGGGAGTTACGGTCCCCGACGGGTGACGGTCGTTCACCAACTTCTCTTTCGCCTCGACAACAGGGGCTGGCAGAGCAGTGCGGCGACTGTACCCGGCGGTATGCGGGCGCGACAATCTTCAACAGGTTTCCTCCTCTCAGGAAAGGGGCATTCGGATGCCTTTCGGCGGAGGATGGGCAGAGCTTTGGCCTTGCGTTCGATGAATGTTCGAAGAAAAGACGCCTTCGAAGGCGAACTCGGCTTCCGCTTAGGAGCTTTCCGCCGCTCCCCGTTGCCCCGGTTCGGGGCGGATCGACTCCGGACGTCCGCTTCCGGTTGAGCCTTCGCGGATGGCACCGGGTTTCCACGGACGGGATGTCCCCGGACGGGCCCTCTCGGTCACGCCACTGTCAGGCCGCCGGTGTGAGCGGCGGCGCGGGCGGTTTCCTCCTCGGAGTCCAGGGCCTGGCGTATGCCGGCCGCGACCGCCGGGTGCACCGGCAGGGCGAGATGTCCGATTCCGCTCACGCGCACGTTCTGGGCGAGCAGATCCGGATGCTCGATGCACGCCGTCTCCAGCGGGACCATCAGCTGGTCCAGGTCGCTCCAGAAACTCACGAACCGCGTACGGCAGTGCGGGGCGGGCTTGCGCAACTCTTCGAGTACGCCGGAGCCCGGGCGCATCTGCCGGACGATCGGATGCGCGTTCATCAGCGGTACGACGCGGGTGCCCGCATGCGGTGTGCCCAGGGTGACCAGGGTCCGGACGCGGACGTCACCGCCCAGGCGCTGCACGTAATAGCGCGCGATCAGCCCGCCGAGACTGTGCCCGACGATGTCCACCTCCTGGCGGCCGGTGCGCTCGCAGATCTCCTCGATGTGCCGGCCGAGCAACTCGGCTGCGGTCCGTATGTCGCAGGTCAGCGGGGAGTAGTTGAGCGACTCGACCTGCTGCCTGCCGTGCTGGGCCAGGGAACGGCGCAGCAGCACGAAGACCGAGCGGTTGTCTATGAAGCCGTGCAGCAGGACGACCGGGGGTTTGTCCGCGGTGGGCAGCCGGGCGGCGTCGGCCGTGCCGTCCGCGTCGAGATCCGGGTCGGGCAGGTCGGCCAGGGACCGGGCCGGGATCGGGGACCGGCGACGCTCCGGGGTGATGCCGGACGGATAGAGGACGAGATGACCGGCGAGGATCGCGATCTCCAGAGCCGTCGCCTTCAGCAAGGTCAGTGAGAGCCCGGCCAGTCTCGTGGGCAGCAGGCGCTGGCACAGTGGAAGAAAGGGCAGCAGTGCCCTGGTGACCTTCATGGCCGACCTCCCGTCGGCGCACGGCAGGAACCCTCTGTCCCCCGTGTGCCCTCGTGGGAAGCCGATGGGTGAGGACGGCGACGGTGCACGTGCGGCGTGGGTGACGCCGGTGGAGCGACGGGCCGGCCGTCGTCGTGCGATCGCCGATACGCCGCACCACCCCGTCGCGCGGCTGACGGCGCGGAGGTGCGGAGACCTCGTAGCGGTTTCCCTTGCGCCCGTCCCGGGTGCGAACCGTGTGTCGCGGTGTGCGGGATCGATGCGCTGCGAACTTGTCCCACCGTGTGATTTCCCCCTCGGTCTCCACCGCGAAACTGCCGGTTGCGGGATGGTGCAGATAACGTTCGTTCACTTCCCCGGACCGTGCGGTGCGGGGTGGCTGTGCCGGGCATGTCCGAGATGCATGCTTGGAACGGACGCGGCGGCGGGTCGCCGGCGCGGTGTGGCGATCGTCGTCGCTGGTCGAAACAGATCTCTGCAGATCGGTGTAGTCGGTTCATGGAGGCAGTGATGGGTGTGGCAACCGGTCCGATCCGCGTGGTAGTGGCCAAACCGGGGCTCGACGGACACGATCGCGGGGCGAAGGTGATCGCGCGGGCGCTGCGGGACGCGGGTATGGAGGTCATCTACACCGGCCTCCACCAGACGCCCGAGCAAATCGTGGGCACGGCGATCCAGGAGGACGCCGACGCGATCGGGCTGTCCATCCTGTCCGGCGCGCACAACACGCTGTTCGCCGCGGTCATCGAGCTCCTGAAGGAGCGCGACGCCGCGGACATCAAGGTGTTCGGCGGCGGGATCATCCCTGAGGCGGACATCGCGCCGCTCAAGGAGAAGGGTGTCGCGGAGATCTTCACGCCCGGGGCCACGACCACGGCCATCGTGGACTGGGTCCGGGCGAACGTGCGCCAGCCTGTGTAGTTCTGCGCCCGGCTCATTGGCCGAGGGCCTGGTGTGCGGGGTTTGGTGCGGGTCCGTTGTGGCTGGTTGCGCAGTTCCCCGCGCCCCTGGGTGGGTGGGCCTGGTGTGTGTGGGTGGGTGCGGGTCCGGTGTGGCTGGTTGCGCAGTTCCCCGCGCCCCTGGGTGGGTGGGGGTGGTGGTGTGGGGTTTCGTGCGGGTTCGTTGTGGTTGGTTGCGCAGTTCCCCGCGCCCCTGGGTGTGCGCCGTTCCTCGCGCCCCTGTGGGGGCGCGGTCAGCTCTGTGTGAGTTCCGTTTGGATTGCAGCTCTCAGGCGGAGCGTCGTGACCAGGCGTTGGAAGGATTCCGCCCAGTAGCCTCCGGCGCCCGGAGCCGCGTTCTCCGATTCGTCGGGGACGGCTGTGAGCGCTTCGAGGCGGACGGCCTCCGCCGGATCCAGACAGCGCTCGGCCAGCCCCATGACCCCGCTGAAACTCCATGGATAACTCCCCGCGTCCCGCGCGATGTTGAGCGCGTCCACCACCGCCCGCCCCAACGGGCCGGCCCAGGGCACCGCGCACACCCCGAGCAGCTGAAACGCCTCCGACAGTCCGTGCGCGGCTATGAAGCCCGCCACCCACCCGGCCCGCTCCTCGGCGTCCAGCGTGCCGAGCAGCTTCGCCCGCTCGGCCAGGGAAACCGCTCCCGGCCCGCCCGCCTCCGGCGCCGCCGGTGTCCCCAGCAGCGCTCTGGACCAGGAGGGGTCCTGCTGCCGTACCGCCGCCCGGCACCAGGCGGCATGCAGCTCGTCCTGCCAGTCGTCGGCGACGGGCAGCGCCACGATCTCCTCCGGAGTGCGTCCCCCGAGCCGCCTCGACCAGGTGTCCAGCGGGGCGGCCTCCACCAACTGGCCGAGCCACCACGACCGTTCACCCCGGCCGGCCGGCGCCTTGGCCACCACGCCGTCGCGCTCCATGCCGGGATCGCACTCGTGCGGCGCCTCCACCGCTATCGTCGGCGCGGCGTGCGTACGGTCGACCGCGACGCACGAGCCGGCCCGCTCCGCCATCCGCCCGGCGAGCGCCGAGCCGGGCAGCGCGGACAGCAGCTCCGCCGCGGTGGCCCGCACATTGCGGCTCCGGTCGGCCAACGCCCGCTCCAGGAAGGGCTCGTCCGCCGCGCACAGCCCCGTGCGCAACGAGTCGAGGAACATCAACCGGTCCTCGGCCCGCTCCGACGCCCACGTCCCGGCGAGCAGATTCCGCGCGGCCCCCGCGTCCCGGGCCCGGACCGCCGCCAGCAGCGCGACCCGCTCCGCGAACAGCCCCTCCTCCCACAGCGCGCTCATCCGCTCCGGCTCGTCGGGCCCGGGCAGTAGGGCGCCGCCGCCGGGGGCCGCCCGCAGCGCGAACCGCCAGTCCGCGTTCAGCCGGGCCAGCCACAGCGCGCGCGGCCCCGCGAACGTCAGCACCGCCGGCCGGATGTCCGTACGCCCCCGGGCCGCGTCCAGCAGAGCGGGCAGCGCCTGGGGAGGAGCCGCGAAACCCTGCCGGTTCGCCGTGGCGAGCCACTGCGGCAGCAGCTCCATGAGGTCGGGGGCCGTCCCCCGGCGGCCACTGCTCCCCGCCCCCGGCCGGTCGGCGAGCAGCATCGTCAGCCGGCGCGCCGCCGCCGGTGGCAGTGCGGGACGGGGGTCCTTTGCCGCGGGCTCGATCCGGGCCGCCGCCCGGCCCGGCCGCATCCCGGCCCGTCTCCGCACGGTCTCCACGGCCGCCGCGTCCAGCAACGCCGTCGGTGCGTCGCGCCGGGACGTGAGCCCCGACGGCGTACGCCGCGTGGTCCCCAGCAGTGCGACGGTCACCAGCTCCTCCCAGTGGCTACCGGCGGACGTTTCCGCGGCAGCAGGAGTGGAGGCGGGGGTGGGAGCGGAGGCAGGGACAGGGGCGCTGGTCATGGGCGTTCCTCTCGTAGGGGGCGTCGGAGCAGGCGGTGCGGGACGCGAGTCGTACGGGAGTCGGGAAGGCCGGAGCGCGGTGCCGTCAGCACAGGGTCACCGCCTCGCCCGGGCCCTCCGGCCAGGCCGTGAGCGGGGAGAAGCCGCGGTGGCCGCACTCTCCGAAGACCGTCACCGGAGCGCCGCCGGACAGGGCGACCAGACGCCACAGACCGGAGCGGGACCGGGCGGCCGGGGTGAGCGGCAGGGCGAACTCCCCGTCGGCGTCCGCCAGCTGCCAGTCGTCGCCGTCCGGAGTCGGTATGACGCGAGCCAGTGTCACGGGCCGCGAGTCGAGCCACGGATCGTCCCGGAGCGCCTCGCCGTACTGGGCGACGGCCCGCGCCACATCCACCCCGGGCGGCCGGAACTCCGTGCGCGCCGGAGCGGCGAACCGCTCGCCCAGCGCCGCCCGCAGCTGCCCCGCGCCGGGATACGCCGACAGCTCCGCCTCCATCGTCAGCCCGACGGGCAGCGTCAACTCCGGCGCGCGCCCGGCGGCCCCGTAGGAGAGGAGCAGGGCCGTGCGCCCCGACTCGGCTCCGTGCAGCCAGATGCGGCGGGTGGTGAGGCGGCTGTCCGCGGTGTCGTACTGGGCCAGGACCAG
Organism: Streptomyces sp. NPDC060205; assembly: GCF_042728395.1. NCBI lineage: Bacteria > Bacillati > Actinomycetota > Actinomycetes > Kitasatosporales > Streptomycetaceae > Streptomyces > Streptomyces sp. NPDC060205. The sequence continues at coordinate 33,427 of NZ_JBHWZP010000020.1, read as the reverse complement.
CCATTGGTCGCGCACCGGCGGACCGTCCGCCGAGCCGGGCAGCCCGATCCGGGAACGGACCGTCGCGGCCAGTGCGTCGGGCAGCGCGGCACGGCGCAGCCAGCCCTGGTCGAGGAGGTGGAGCAGCGCGCACTCCTCCAGCAGCCGCACGGGCCAGCCGGGCCCCGACGACGGTATCGCCCCCAACTCCCGCACCCGCGCGGCGAGTCCCGGCGCCTGCGCGTCGACCATGCGGGCCGCCGTCTCCTCCCACAGCCCGTACCCCCGCTGTTCCGCCGAGGCCAGGCCGCCCCGCAGCAGATCGGTCAGCCGCTGCTCCAGCTCCGACGCCCCCGCGGTGATCGACTCGGCCCGCCGCTCCGCCCTGCGGCGCGCCGCCTCCGGGTCACCCGAGGACGCCGAACCGGCCGCGTCCTGCGCCCGCTTGCCGTCCGCGCGCTTCCGCCGCCCCTCCATCCACTCGTCCGCCCAGTCCGGCGCCTTCCCCCGCGGCACCGCGCCGTCCTCGCCGGCCCAGAGCAGCAGCAGCCCCAGCGCGTGCTTGCACGGGAACTTGCGGCTCGGGCAACTGCACTTGTACGCGGGCCCGGTGGAGTCCGCGATGTCGATCACAGTCCGGTACGGCTTGCTGCCGCTTCCCTTGCACAGGCCCCATACCGCCCCCTCCTCGGAACTGCCCGCCTCCGACCACGGCCCGGCCGCGCCGAGCTTGCTGCCCGCCTTGCGTGACGCGGTGTCAGGCGCCAGTGCAAGCACCTGATCCGCAGTCCAGCGCACCCCCTGCTGAGTCATGGGTCCGAAGGTAGATCCCGCCACTGACAATCGCCTGTGACGGGCCTGTTCGCGCAGGTCAGAGCCGATTGTCAGTGGCGTGGTGCACGGTGGTACCAGATCCGAACCGGCCGAGCCGCAAGGGGGACCGCTCCATGTCCGTGTCCGTCGACCCGACGTCCGTCGACCCGAACCACCACCAGTCCGAAGGCGTGCCCGCGGCCGTGTCCGCGCCGGACAGGGGCGAGGAGTTGCGGCCGCACGCCGAGGACGCGTTCGCCTCCGAACTCGCCGCGCTGGCCGCGCAGGACGACCGCCCGCGGCCCGCCCGCTGGCGGATGTCACCGTGGGCCGTCGCGACCTACCTGCTGGGCGGCACGCTGCCGGACGGCACGGTGATCACGCCGAAGTACGTGGGACCGCGCCGCATCGTCGAAGTGGCCGTGACCACGCTCGCCACCGACCGGGCGCTGCTCCTGCTCGGCGTGCCCGGCACGGCGAAGACCTGGGTGTCCGAGCATCTGGCGGCGGCGGTCAGCGGCGACTCCACCCTCCTCGTGCAGGGCACGGCCGGCACACCGGAGGAGGCGATCCGGTACGGCTGGAACTACGCGCAGCTGCTCGCGCACGGACCGAGCCGGGACGCGCTTGTGCCCAGCCCGGTCATGCGGGCCATGGCCGAGGGGATGACGGCCCGGGTCGAGGAGCTGACCCGCATCCCCGCCGACGTGCAGGACACGCTCATCACGATCCTGTCGGAGAAGAACCTGCCCATCCCGGAGCTGGGCTCGGAGGTGCAGGCCGTCCGTGGCTTCAACCTCATCGCGACGGCCAACGACCGCGACCGCGGGGTGAACGACCTGTCGAGCGCCCTGCGGCGACGCTTCAACACGGTGGTCCTGCCGCTGCCGGAGAGCGCCGACGCCGAGGTCGACATCGTCTCGCGCCGGGTCGACCAGATCGGCCGCTCCCTGGACCTGCCCGCGGTGCCCGACGGCATCGACGAGATCCGCCGCGTCGTCACCGTCTTCCGCGAGCTGCGCGACGGCGTCACGGCCGACGGGCGTACGAAGCTCAAGTCGCCCAGCGGGACGCTGTCCACCGCCGAGGCGATCTCCGTCGTCACCAGCGGCCTCGCCCTGGCCGCCCACTTCGGCGACGGCGTCCTGCGCGCCTCGGACGTGGCCGCGGGCATCCTCGGCGCCGTCGTCCGTGACCCGGCGGCCGACCGTGTCATCTGGCAGGAGTATCTGGAGGCGGTCGTCCGCGAGCGCGACGGCTGGAAGGACTTCTACCGGGCGTGCCGGGAGGTGAGCGCGTGAGCGAGCACGCCGGGAGGAGTGAGGCCGGAGTCCGCCGGCCGCCCGGGCCTCTGCTGCTGGGGGTGCGCCACCACGGGCCCGGCTCGGCGCGGGCCGTACGGGCGGCACTCGACGCGGCGGGCCCGCGCGTGGTGCTCCTCGAAGGGCCGCCGGAGGCCGACGCGTTGATCGCGCTCGCCGCCGAGGAGGACATGCGGCCGCCCGTCGCGCTCCTCGCGCATGTCGTGGACGAGCCGGGGCGGTCGGCGTTCTGGCCGCTCGCCGAGTTCTCACCGGAATGGGTGGCCATCCGCTGGGCCCTGGACCACGAGGTGCCGGCCCGTTTCATCGACCTCCCGGCCACGCACACGCTCGCCCGGGACGAGACGGACGAGACGGACGACGAGAAGGAAGAGGCTGAGGAGGACGAGGAGGAGCCGGAGGGGGCCCCTTCCGAGACCGCCCGGGCCGTGCGGATCGACCCGCTCGCCGTGCTCGCCGAGACCGCCGGATACGACGACCCCGAGCGGTGGTGGGAGGACGTGATCGAGCACCGGGGGACACGGGGAACCGAGTACCCGGGGGCGCGCGGGGAGGACGCGTTCGCACCGTTCGAAGTGCTCGGCGAGGCCATGGAGGCGCTGCGGGAGGTGTACGGGACGGGGGGACACGACCGGGATCTCGTGCGCGAGGCGTACATGCGGCTCCAGGTGCGGGCAGCGCAACGGGAGTTCGGGGACGACGTGGCCGTGGTGTGCGGCGCCTGGCACGTGCCCGCGCTGCGGCAGCGCACCACCGTCGCCGCCGACCGGGCCCTGCTCAAGGGACTGCCCAAGGTGAAGGCCGACATGACCTGGGTGCCCTGGACCCACCGACGGCTCTCCCGCAGGAGTGGTTACGGAGCGGGCATCGACTCGCCCGGTTGGTACGGGCATCTGTTCGCCTCCGCCGACCGCCCCATAGAGCGCTGGATGACGAAGGTAGCCCGGCTGCTGCGGGACGAGGACCGGCCCGTCTCCTCCGCGCACGTCATCGAGGCGGTGCGGCTCGCCGACACGCTCGCGGTCATGCGGGGCCGCCCCCTGCCGGGTCTCACCGAGACCACCGACGCCGTACGGGCCGTGATGTGCGAGGGCTCGGACGTTCCGTTGGCCCTCGTGCACGACCGGCTCGTTGTCGGCGACGAGCTGGGCGAGGTGCCCGCGGCGGCACCCGCCGTCCCGCTCCAGCGCGACCTCGCCCGGCTCCAGCGCCGGCTGCGGCTCAAGCCGGAGGCACAGGAGCGGGAGCTGGAACTCGACCTGCGCAAGGAGACCGACGGCGGACGCAGCAGACTGCTGCACCGGCTGCGCCTCCTCGGTATCGGGTGGGGAGAGCCGGTCGCGTCACGGGGCAGCACGGGCACGTTCCGGGAGACCTGGCGGCTGCGCTGGGAGCCGGAGCTCGCGGTGCGCGTCGCCGAGGCGGGGGTGTGGGGTACGACGGTGATCGCCGCCGCGACCGCCAAGGCCGAGACGGACGCGGTCGGCGCCCGGTCCCTGGCCGATGTCACTGGCCTCGCCGAGCGCTGCCTCCTCGCCGACCTCCCGGACGCCCTCCCCGTGGTCATGCGGATCCTCGCCGACCGGGCCGCCCTGGACGCCGACGTCGGCCATCTCGCCCAGGCGCTGCCCGCCCTCGTCCGCTCCCTGCGCTACGGCGACGTACGGGGCACGGGCACCCAGGCCCTGGCCGAGGTCGCCGCCGGGCTCGCGGAGCGGGTCTTCGTCGGGCTGCCCCCGGCCTGCGCCGCCCTCGACGCCGATGCGGCCGAGGAGATGCGCGGCCACGTCGACGCGGTGCACGGCGCGGTCGGACTGCTGGCCGAGGGCACCGAGGGGGCTGAGGGGGCTGAGGGAGACGCGGGGGACCCCCGGGCCGGCATACGCGGCCGGTGGCACTCCGTGCTGGGCACGCTGTCCGCGCGGGACACCGTTCCGGGCGTCGTCCGGGGGCGGGCCGTCCGGCTGCTGCTGGACGACGGGAAACTGGGGCAGGACGAGACGGCCCGGCTCATGGGGCTGGTCCTGTCACCTGGCACCGCACCCGGCGACGCGGCGGCGTGGATCGAGGGCTTCGTCGGCGGGGGATCGGGCGGCGGCATGCTGCTCGTGCACGACGAACGGCTGCTCGGCCTGGTCGACTCCTGGCTGACCGGTGTGCCGCAGGACGCGTTCACCGACGTACTCCCGCTGCTGCGGCGCACCTTCTCGGAGTACGAGCCCGGGGTGCGCCGCACCCTCGGTGAACTGGTCCGGCGCGGGCCGGGCCCGCGCGGGAGCGTCGCGGACACCGTCTCCGGGACACCCGGCTTCGGGCCCGACCTGGACGAGGACCGGGCCGGCGCCGTACTGCCGGTGCTGCGCCTGCTGCTGGGGCTGGACGAGGCCGACGGCGGTGCCGGAGATCTCGGCGATCGCAGCGGTCCGGGAGACAACGACCTTGTGGGGGCGGGCCGATGAACGGGGGAGCGGTGGACACGGGAACGACCGACCAGCCCGACCGGACGAGGGCGACCGACCGGTCCGACCGGACGGGGGCGACCGGTCAGGCCGGTGCCGCCGACGAGCGGCTGCGGCGCTGGCGGCTCGTGCTGGGCGGGGACGACGCGGACGGTACGGGCTGCGCGCTCGCCGGCCAGGACGCCGCGATGGACGGCGCACTCGGCGCGCTGTACGGGAACGGGAAGGGCGGCAGGGCACGGGCCGGGCAGGAGCGTTCGGCGGGGCTCGGGGCGTCCGCGCCGGCCGTCGCCCGGTGGCTGGGCGACATCCGGACGTACTTCCCGTCCTCCGTCGTCCAGGTCATGCAGCGGGACGCCATCGACCGCCTCGGCCTGTCCACGCTGCTCCTGGAGCCGGAGATGCTGGAGGCCGTGGAGGCCGACGTCCACCTGGTCGGCACCCTGCTCTCACTGAACAAGGCGATGCCCGAGACGACCAAGGAAACGGCACGGGCGGTCGTGCGCAAGGTGGTGGAGGACCTGGAGAAGCGGCTCGCGACCCGCACCCGGGCGACCCTCACGGGGGCCCTCGACCGCAGTGCGCGTATCAGCAGGCCGCGCCATCAGGACATCGACTGGAACCGCACGATCGCGGCCAACCTCAAGCACTACCTGCCCGAGTACCGCACGGTCGTGCCCGAGCGGCTCATCGGTTACGGACGTGCCTCGCAGTCGGTGAAGAAGGAGGTCGTCCTCTGCATCGACCAGTCGGGCTCGATGGCGGCGTCGGTCGTGTACGCGTCGGTGTTCGGCGCGGTCCTCGCCTCGATGCGGTCCATCAACACCCGGCTCGTCGTCTTCGACACGGCGGTCGTCGACCTCACCGACCAGCTCGACGACCCGGTCGACGTCCTCTTCGGCACGCAGCTCGGCGGCGGCACGGACATCAACAGGGCCCTCGCGTACTGCCAGTCGCAGATCACACGTCCCGCCGACACCGTGGTCGTGCTGATCAGCGACCTCTACGAAGGGGGCATCCGGATCGAGATGCTGAAGCGGGTCGCCGCGATGAAGGCGTCCGGGGTGCAGTTCGTGACGCTGCTCGCGCTGTCCGACGAGGGCGCCCCGGCGTACGACCGGGAACACGCGGCGGCCTTGGCGGGGCTGGGCGCACCGGCGTTCGCCTGTACGCCCGACCTCTTCCCGGAGGTGATGGCGGCGGCGATCGAGAAGCGCCCGCTGCCGATACCGGACACCGGCAGCCCGGCGCGGTAGGGACTGCGGGGGAAAAGAGAGGGCCAGAGCGAGGGCAGGGGAGAAGGGGCGCGAGGGAAAAAGCGGACATGAGTATCCATCGGTAACAGGGGGCTTGCGCTACCTCGGGAGTCCCGTGCGAGGATCGGCGGGCCTTCGGGGGCGTGCAGCCTTGCGGCCGCGCCCCACCCCGCTCCACCCCACCCAGCTCCACCCCACCTCGATCCACCCTGGTCCACCCCGATCCACCCCCACGACGTCGGCGCACCCCGCTCCGTCCTGTCCCTCCGCACGGGAGGTTCTGCCCGCCTTGGTCCTGTCGGCCGTACTGCCTGGTACCGCTCCGCGTGTGACGCGTGGAGTGGCCGGGCGGCGTGTGCTGCAAGTGGTGCTGCTGGTGGGCGGGTTGTTCGTGCTGGGGTTCCTCTGCGGGGAGCGGGCGCACGCGGCGGACGGTGTCGTGCCGGCCAAGAAGCCTACGGAGCTGGTCCGTTCGGTGACCGGTTCGGCCGAGCGGCTGACCTCGGGCACCCCGCACAAGCGGTCCGGCGAGCAGCGGCCGGGCGAGCAGCGGCCGGGCGAGCAGTCGCCGGGCTCGCACGCGCGACCGGTGCCGTTGGCCGACGAAGTCCACCGTGTCGTACGGCCGGTGACCGAGGACGTCGTTCGCCCGGTCATCGACGATGTCGTGCAGCCGGTCACCGAGCTGATCGTGCCGCCGGCCGCGGGGCACGGCGTCCAGCCCATCGGTGATCTGGTGGATCAGATCACCGACGGCGTGGTCGGCGGAATAGCCGACGGGCTGGGCGAGGGAGCCGTCGAGCAGCCTGATCCACCGCAGTGGTGGCCGTCGGTGCCCCAACTGCCCACGCTGCCCGGTGTTCCCGAGCTGCCCGAGTCGTCGGTGCTGCCGTTGCCCCTGCCCTTGCCCGCGATTCCCGGTCAGACCCTCCCGGCCGGTTCGACGGCGGAGCCGCAGCGGCCCGGCGAGGCGTCGGGCCCGCAGCGAGCGGCCGGGAAGCAGTCGGCCGCCGGCAGCGGTCCGGCGGAGTACGGGCCGCGGTTCGCCGGTGACCTCGCGCCGGCCGGTGACGGCGTGCACCACCAGGGGCGTGCCCGAAGCGGCTGGAACGACCACGTGACGGGTGCCGTGCAGGCGCCCGTGCACCAGATACCCGACGGTGACCCCGCGGGTGCGTTGGCGCGTCATTCCGCGGTCGACACCGGATCGCCGAGGCACGGTGACGCGCAGGCCGTCACGTTCAACGAGAGGGCCCGGCTGACGCTGGTGCCCGGCGCCGCCGCGGATGCCACCGCGGCCGGGCCCCGGGACCGGCACCGGGACGTTCCGGCGTTCCCCGGCTAGGGACGGCCTCTCCCTCCGCCGAACAGGTCTGTCCGCCTGCCCGGAGAGCGCGCCCGTCCCGGGCGTGGGTGTCGTCGCTCGACTCCCCTCATCAGCTCTCCCGCCACCGGCGCGGCGACCCTTCCGGAGATCCGGCCCCTCCCACCGGACGTCACGCACACCTCACGCAGATCTCACGCAGGCCTCGTGCGGACGTCCCGCAGTCATCCCGAACTCTCGGTATCCGAAGGATCTGACGTACGCATGCACAAGAACATCCGCCGTTCCCTCGTCATAGCCGCCGGAGTCTCCGGCGCATGGGCACTCGGCTCCGCCGTCGCGAGCGCCGACGAACTGCCCGCCGCCTCCGCGTCCGTACCCGATGCGTCCGTACCCGATGTGTCCGTACCGGATGTGCCCGCCTCCGCGGCCGAGGTGGTCGACGCGGTCACCGACCAGGCACGTGAGCACGTCGAGACCGAGCCGCCCACGCGCCAGGTCGCACAGGCGAAGAACGTGGCCGACGCAACCGACGCAACCGATACGGCCGCCGCGGCCGACCCCCGCCCCCAGCAGGAGGTCGACTACCTCTTCGGCCCCCTCTCGGCGTTCGCCCCGGACCTTGAGGCCGAGCGAGCCCGCGCTTCCGTCGACGGGTCCGCCGTCGTCGGTGGGACGGCCGACGCCGTGCTGCCGCCGGTCGCCGCCACCGCCGTGCAGGGGGCCGGGCCCCTCGCCGGACACGCGGTGAGCGGTGTCGAGCCCGTTGCCGGCCGGACCGTGGCCGGTGCCGACCGGGCCGCCACCGGTGCCGTGGGCGACACCACCGGCCTCGCCCGGGAAGCCGTGGCCCACGTGACCCCGTACGCGACGGGTGTGGCCGGGAGCGTCCGGCCGTACGCCACCGGAGTGGTCGGGGAGGTCGCCCCGTACGCCGTCGGTGTGGTCGCGGACGTTCCCCCGTACGGCACCGGTCTGGTCGCCCAGGTCGGTGACGAGACGGTCGCCTCCGTCCTCCCGCCCGTCGCCGGTACGGCGGTGAGCGGTGTGCTCCCCGTCGCGGGACGGGCGGCCGGTGACGCGACCGTCCTCGCCGACGGTGTCGTGGGCGGCGTAGGCGGTGTGGGCCCCCTGGCGGGCGGCGTCGTGGGCGAGGTGCCGCCGGCCGCGTACGGGGTGAGCGGCCGGGTCGGTCCGTTCGCGCGGGGCGTGGCGGAGCAGGTGCCCCCGTTCGCCGACGGTGTCGGCGGCGCGGTGCGCCCGGTGGTGGACACGGTCGTCCGGTACGTCCAGCCGGTCGTGGACGGAGCCGGCGACAGCGCCACGACACTCGCGTACGGCGTGACGGGCGACATCCGGCCGTTCGCGTACGGCGTGGCCGGCGAGGTGGCCCCGGTCGTGACCGGGGCGGCCGGACAGGCGGTCCCCTTCGCGGGCGAACTGACCGGAGCCGTCGGGTCCGCCGCCGTCCCCCTGGCCGTGAACGCGGCCGGTGGCGTCCAGGACGTGGCCCGGTCCGTCACGCCGAGCTGTCTGCCGCCGGTGCGGGGCGGTTCCGCGTACGGCGTCTGACCACCCCTGTCGTACGGCCGAGCCCGGCGGCCGGCCGTACGACCCCCCTCCCGAAGGCCTGCGTGCCTTCTCCTACTCCGCGGGGCGCAGGCCCGTACGGCCGGAATCCGTTCGGTCCGTACGGGCACGACCCCGCGGTCCGGTCCGATGGTCCTCATTGGGGTGAGGACCGCCGGACCACGCCCCTGGCGCCACGAACAGGGGCTGTTCACGGGGCCTCACCAGGCAAACCCCAGCCTGGTGAGGCCCTTTACTCTGGCAATCTGTGACCGTAATCACCGCCCAGGTGTGATCTGCGATTTACGACCCCACCATCGGCGGGGATAACCTGCGAGGCGGACATGCCGCGTGCCGGCCACCGTGCTCACGCCCTCCTTGTGACCGCGCAGTCACGTTGCCCTCGCGGCACGCCCACGCAGACAACGAACCGCGAATTACCTGATAGGGACGGACGCGCGTGGACCTGTTCGAGTACCAGGCGAGGGACCTCTTCGCCAAGCACGGTGTACCGGTGCTGGCCGGTGAAGTCATCGACACGCCTGAAGGGGCGCGCGCGGCGACCGAGCGACTTGGCGGCAAGTCCGTCGTCAAGGCGCAGGTCAAGGTCGGTGGCCGCGGCAAGGCCGGCGGCGTGAAGCTGGCCGCCACCCCGGACGAGGCCGTCGCTCGCGCGACGGACATGCTCGGCATGGACATCAAGGGCCACACGGTCCACAAGGTGATGATCGCCGAGACGGCCCCGGAGATCCTTGAGGAGTACTACGTCTCGTACCTCCTCGACCGCACGAACCGCACCTTCCTTGCCATGGCGTCCGTACAGGGCGGCATGGACATCGAGGAGGTCGCGGAGAAGACCCCCGAGGCCCTCGCGAAGGTTCCGGTCGACGCCGTCGAGGGCGTTTCGATCGAGAAGGCCCGCGAGATCGTGGCCCTCGCGAAGTTCCCGGCCGAGGTGGCCGAGAAGGTCGCCGAGATCCTCGTGACCCTGTGGGAGACCTTCGTCAAGGAGGACGCGCTCCTCCTGGAGGTCAACCCCCTCGCCAAGGTCGCCTCCGGCGCCGTGCTGGCGCTGGACGGGAAGGTCTCCCTGGACGAGAACGCCGAGTTCCGCCAGGCGGACCACGCCGCTCTTGAGGACAAGGAGTCGGCCAACCCGCTGGAGGCCGCCGCCAAGGCGAAGAACCTCAACTACGTCAAGCTCGACGGCGAGGTCGGCATCATCGGCAACGGCGCGGGTCTCGTCATGAGCACCCTCGACGTCGTCGCGTACGCCGGTGAGAACCACGGCGGCGTGAAGCCGGCCAACTTCCTCGACATCGGCGGCGGCGCCTCCGCCGCGGTCATGGCGAACGGCCTGGAGATCATCCTCGGCGACCCGGACGTCAAGTCCGTGTTCGTCAACGTCTTCGGTGGCATCACCGCCTGTGACGAGGTCGCCAACGGCATCGTCCAGGCGCTGCAGCTGCTCGCCGACAAGGGCGAGGAGGTCAGCAAGCCGCTGGTCGTGCGTCTCGACGGCAACAACGCCGAGCTGGGTCGCAAGATCCTCTCCGACGCCAACCACCCGCTGGTGCAGCGCGTGGACACCATGGACGGCGCGGCCGACAAGGCCGCCGAGCTCGCGGCCGCGAAGTAAGGGACGAGGGACAGAACAGCCATGGCTATCTTCCTCAACAAGGACAGCAAGGTCATCGTCCAGGGCATGACCGGTGCCACGGGCATGAAGCACACCAAGCTCATGCTCGCCGACGGCACGAACATCGTCGGCGGCGTGAACCCGCGCAAGGCCGGCACGTCGGTCGACTTCGACGGCACCGACATCCCCGTCTTCGGCACGGTCGCCGAGGCCATCGAGAAGACGGGCGCCAACGTGTCCGTCCTCTTCGTGCCGCCGGCCTTCTCCAAGGCCGCCGTCGTCGAGGCCATCGACGCCGAGATCCCCCTCGCGGTCGTCATCACCGAGGGCATCGCCGTCCACGACTCCGCCGCCTTCTGGGCGTACGCGAAGTCGAAGGGCAACAAGACCCGCATCATCGGCCCGAACTGCCCCGGTCTCATCACCCCGGGCCAGTCCAACGCCGGCATCATCCCGGGCGACATCACGAAGCCGGGCCGTATCGGCCTGGTCTCCAAGTCCGGCACGCTGACGTACCAGATGATGTACGAGCTGCGTGACATCGGCTTCTCGTCGGCCGTCGGCATCGGTGGCGACCCGGTCATCGGTACGACGCACATCGACGCGCTCGCCGCGTTCGAGGCCGACCCCGACACCGACCTGATCGTCATGATCGGTGAGATCGGCGGCGACGCCGAGGAGCGTGCGGCGGACTACATCGCGAAGAACGTGACGAAGCCGGTCGTCGGCTACGTCGCGGGCTTCACCGCGCCCGAGGGCAAGACCATGGGCCACGCCGGCGCCATCGTCTCCGGCTCCTCCGGCACGGCCGCCGCCAAGAAGGAGGCCCTTGAGGCCGCCGGTGTCAAGGTCGGCAAGACGCCGACCGAGACGGCGAAGCTGGCCCGCGCCATCCTGGCCGGCTGACCAGCCGGTTCACCGTTCGCCGGTACGCCGACGGGCCCGCACCCTCACCGGGGGTGCGGGCCCGTCCGCGTTGCCGGGCGGCGGCTCTCAGCGCAGCTGCGGTACGAGCCTGTGCGGCCCCTTGCCGAACATGCCCCGCAGGGTGGCCCGCAGCTCCAGGTCCTCCTCGGACAGCGGGCCCGGGCCGGACCGCGGCGGAACGCCCGGCACCTTCGTGGCCGGGGCCTGCGGGGCCTCGTAGTGATCGGGCGCCGTGTGCAGCGTGAACGCGGTGGAGCCGATGATCAGGACCGTGAAGGCGATGGCCGCGCGGGTCCAGCGGCGGGCCCGGCGCTCGCTGCCCGAGCGCACCACGACGGGCTTCGGGGCGGTCCGCAGCCGTTCCGTGCCGCCCAGCTCCATGAGCCGCCGCCGCAGCTCCTCCTTCTCCGCCAGTTCCGGCAGGCGCCGGGCGACGGCCGCGCGCGCGTACAGCAGCCGGTTCGCGGCCGCCGGAGTGCTCGCCTCCGTCTCGGCCGCGGTCTCCGCCAGCCCGATCCCGACCCCGTCGTACAGGAGCAGGGTCCGCCGGTACACGGGCGGCAGGTTCAGCAGGGTGGACAGCAGCCGGCGGTCGTCCAGGGCGGCCGGCGGCGGCTCCGGGGCGCGGTGGCGCAGCCGCAGCCGGTGCCAGGGCGACATCGCGTACTCGTACGCCGCCGCCCGCACCCAGCCCGCCGGATCCCGGTCGACCGCCACCTCGGGCCAGCGCTGCCACGCCAGCTGGAAGGCCCGCTCCACGGACTCCCGCGCCAGCTCCCGCCGCCCGGTGAGCAGATACGCCTGCCGTACGAGGGCGGGGGCGGCGTACGCGTACAGGGCGTCGAAGGCCTGAGCGGGTGTCAGGGCGTCGTCCGTAACGGCTTCGGTCTCGGCCTCCGCCTCGGTACCGGCGTCGGCGGGGGCAGCGGTCTGCGTCACCGGGCACCCTTCCGTACGTAAAAGTACATAAAACGTATATTGAGCGACACATCCGAGGTTCGCCTGTTACGACGGGAAAGCGCGTGTCGTTGGGAGCATGGCGGGCGTGACCCAGATGACCGATCGCAGCCCCGATCGCAGCCCGGACCGCAGCCCGTCGTTGCCGCCGCCGCTCGCCCGGCTGCGTGAACGGTCGCCCGGACTGGCCGCGGGCCTGGCCGGCGGCGCGCTCGCGGCGGGCCTCGGGCTCGCGGCGCTCGCCGTCCTCGTGACGGTCCTGTGGATCAGTTCGCCCTACCCGGACAGCGGCCCCGACGGGGCCCTGCACGTCGCCGCCGCGCTGTGGCTGCTGGCGCACGGCGCCGAACTCGTCCGCACGGACACGCTGTCCGGCGTACCCGCACCCATCGGTGTGACTCCGCTGCTCCTCGTCGCCCTGCCGGTGTGGCTGCTGCACCGCGCGGCACGTGACGCGGCGGACGGCAAGGAGACCGACGGCGACACGTCCCTGGCGTCGTCGTCCGCCGTCCGCGGGGCGTGGGCCGGAACCGTCGCGGGCTATCTGACGGTCGGCGCAGCCGCCGCGGTGTACGCCTCGGGCGGCGAACCGAGCCCGTCGTGGGCGTCTGTCGTCGTGGTGCCGCCGCTGCTCGTGGCGACCGCGGCGGGAGCGGGCGTCCGGACGGCGTACGGGCGGCTGCCCGGGCCGCTGCCACGGGCTCTGCGCCAGGCTCTCGACACCCTTCAACTCGGGTCCGTCATGTCCTCGGACGCCCGGGCGCGGCTCCTGGCCGCCACTCGCGCCGCCGCTGCCGGGGCCGCGGTGCTCGTGGGCGGCGGGGCCGTCCTCGTCGGGGTCTCGCTCGTGTGGCACGGAGGTCCGGCGCGGCTGTCGTTCCTGCAGCTCACGGACAGCTGGTCGGGGCGGTTCGCGGTGCTGCTGCTGGCGCTTGCGCTCGTCCCGAACGCGGCGGTGTGGGGGGCCGCGTACGCGCTCGGCCCCGGTTTCGCGCTGGGGGCCGCGCACACGGCGGGTCCTCTGCTGTCGGATCCCGGCTCGCGGCTGCCCCCCTTCCCCCTGCTGGCGGCCCTTCCGGACGCCGGTCCGGGAACAGCGCCGAACTGGGCGGCGGGAGCCGTGCCCCTGGTGGCCGGCGTGGTGGTGGCGTGGTTCACGGTCGGGGCGGGGGTGCCGGGGCGCACGCGGGCGGCCGGGGGAGAGGACGCGGCCTCGGTGGCCGCCCGGCGCGCGGCGGCCTGGTCGACCGGACGCACCGCCGGGACCCTGGCGCTCTCGGCGGCCCTGTGCGGCCTGGCCCTCGCGGTCCTCGCGGCCCTGGCGGGCGGGCCCCTCGGGGTGGCCGCGCTCGCCGACTTCGGCCCTGTCTGGTGGCAGACGGGTCCGGCCGCGGCGCTCTGGATCGCGGCGGTGGGTCTCCCGACGGGCCTGGCCCTGCGCTCCTGGCGCCTGCGCGCACCCCGGACCCCTCGCGTTCGCTCGGCGGACTCAGGCGGCGTACGGGGCTGGGCGCGCCGGGTACGGGCCTTCCGCGTACGGGACCTCCGGGCTCGGCGCGCACGGCACCTCGAACGATCCCCCGACGGACAGGCACCCGAGGGGCAGCCGACCGGAAAGCGGGCGACCGGGGAACGGGCGACCGGGGAGCACTCGATCTACGAGTTCCTGGCCCACGAACCTCCGGCTCCGGCTCCGACTCCGGCGAAGGCTTCGCGCCCGGTGTCCCCGGCGGGCGGGTCCCCGGGACCGGCGGCTCCGGTGAACGGGACTTCGAGTCCGGTGGTCCCGGGCAGCGGGTCTCCGACCCCGGCGGCTCCGGTGAACGGGGCTTCGAGTCCGGTGTCCCGGGTCAAGGGGTCTCCCAGTTCGCTTGCTCCGAACGGGTCTCCCGGCCCGGCGTCGCCGCCGGACGCGCCCGCGGGCCCGGTGGCTCCGCTGCCGGGGGCTACGCGCCCGATGTACCCGACGGACGGATCCGCGGGGCCCGTGTCCCCGACGGACGCTTCCCCGAGGTCGACGTCTCCGGAGGGCGGGTCTGCGACCCCTGCGTCACGGGCGAGCGGGTCTGTGCCCCCCGCGTCCTCGGCGAGCGCGTCCGTGGCCTCCGCTGCCTCCGCTGCCTCCCCGGTCCCGGTGCGCGAGCCGTCGGCCCGGACGCCGGCCGCCCAAGCGCCATCCGTCGAGGCGCCGCCTGCCCAGGCGCCGTCCGCCCAAGCGCCGCCCGCCCAGGCGGCTCAGAGCCCGTCGGTCTCACCCGTGCCCCCGGCAGGGCCCGCACCCTGGCCCTCGCCCGAGCAGGAGCCCGAACCCACGTCCAAGCCCTCGCGCCGAAGCCCCTCCGGTTCCGCCGAACCGGTGACCGGGTCTCGGCCCGGCTCTCCGCGCTCCGCCGGACCGGAGCCGTCCTCGCGGACCCGGTGGTTCTCGCGGTTCCGGCGCGGGGGGCGGACCGGGAGCGAGTCCCCTGAGGCCGACGGCAGTCGTGCGGCCGTCGATCCCGACTTCGAGCCGTACGACTTCCTGCCGCCCTCCGAGTCCTACGGTTCCCTCTGGCACGACGACGTCTCACGCGAGACCCGCTGGGCGGCGCTGAAGAACGCGTCCGCCCCCGTCGACCGGGTCGACCCCCCGGACTGAGGGCCGGCCCACGGCACCCGCGCCCGGGTCAGTCGCTGGTGCCGAGGAACCGCTGCAGCTCGTCCGGCAGCAGCGTGTCGCAGGACTTCTTCGCCGTGTTGGTGAGGGAGTCGTTCACGCAGGTGTAGTAGTCGCGGTACACGAGCTGGGCCGTGAACGTCGTCGCGACCAGGACGAGCGCCAGGGACGCCGTGACGAGACCGCTGATCGCCGCGGTGGTCTGCGGCTTCGAGTCCCGGCCGGGCGGCGCCGGAGTGTCCGGGTCCGCCGGGCGGGGCTTGGCGCGCAGGGCGCTGATCGACCAGTACAGGGCGAGCGCGCCGAGCAGCAGCGCCACGTACGGCCAGCTGAAGAGGGCGAAGAAGAACGCCCACATGCCGGACAGCAGCGCGTACCGTGCGCGTCGCTGCGCGGGGTCGGTCGGGTCCCAGCGCATCCCCGTACCAGGGCCGCCGGAGCCCTCGGGGCCGCCCTGGCCGCCGCCCGAGTTCCCGGAGCCCGGCCTGTCACCGAAACGGCCGCCCTGCGCGGGCCCCGGCTGCCGGTCGCTCCACTGGCTGCCCCAGGGGGAGCTGCCGTCGTCCTGGCCGCCCCTGCCGTCCTGACCCTGGCCGCCCACGGGCCGCCGCGGCTGCCACGGCCGGTCGGGGGTGCCCTCCGGCGGCGGGGCGAAGGGATTGTCGTCCGAGGGGTTTCCCGGCGCGCCGGAGCCCTGCCCGCTCTCGGGCACGTCGTCGCTCTCCCGCGGTGGGGTGGGGGAGGAGCGCCGCTCGCGCAGCAGGAGCGGAGGGCGTCGGAGACTTCGGTCCGGCATCAGGTGTGCGTCTTCCCCTTGGTGGTGTCGGGCGGTGGTGATCGGCGCCGGTGACCGGCGGGCAGCTGTGCACAGGGTCGGCCACGCCTCCGGGGCTCACTTCCCGGACATTCGTGCCTGTACCTGTCCCTGGTCAACGTCCCGTGTGCACAAGGCGTTCCCCTGCGCGGACCGTCTTCCCGGGGTGGTTCCTCCCCTGACGCTACCTTCCGGCCACGCCCCCGTCCCGTGGGGGCCGTCCGGTGTGCCGGTATCGTTGCTGGCGGTCGGCCGCTTCGTAGACTTCCCCGTATCCGGGGGCGCGAAGCATTCGTACGACCATACAAAGGCACTCCCCGAGAAAGGGCCCCGCCGTGGCCAAGGCCAAGCGCCTCGTCGTGCTGGTCTCCGGATCAGGTACGAATCTGCAGGCCCTCCTCGACGCCATCGCGTCCCAGGGAGTGGCCGGCTACGGAGCCGAGATCGTCGCGGTCGGCGCGGACCGCGGGAACATCGCGGGGCTTGAGCGCGCCGAGCGCGCCGGGCTGCCGACCTTCGTCCACCGGGTGAAGGACTACGGGACCCGTGCCGAGTGGGACGCGGCCCTGGCCGAGGCCACCGAGTCGTACGCACCGGATCTCGTCGTGTCCGCCGGGTTCATGAAGATCGTGGGCAAGGAGTTCCTGGCCCGCTTCGGCGGCCGGTGCGTGAACACCCACCCCGCGCTGCTGCCCAGCTTCCCGGGGGCGCACGGCGTCCGCGACGCCCTCGCCTACGGCGCGAAGGTCACCGGGTGCACCGTCCACTTCGTCGACGACGGCGTCGACACCGGCCCGATCATCGCCCAGGGCGTGGTCGAGGTCCGCAACGAGGACTACGAAGACGATGGATCCGCTCTCCATGAGCGCATCAAGGAAGTCGAGCGAAGGCTGCTCGTCGATGTCGTGGGGCGGCTCGCCCGCAACGGCTATCGCATCGAGGGACGAAAGGTAGTTATCCAGTGACCGCCGAGAGCACAGGCAGCGCAGGCAGCGCCGGCAGCACAGACACGGCCGAGGGCAGCAAGCGCGTCATCCGGCGCGCGCTCGTCAGCGTCTACGACAAGACCGGACTCGAAGAGCTCGCCCAGGGCCTGCACGCGGCCGGCGTGGAGCTGGTCTCCACCGGTTCCACCGCCGCGAGGATCGCCGCCGCCGGGGTCCCCGTCACCAAGGTCGAGGAGCTCACCGGCTTTCCCGAGTGCCTGGACGGCCGGGTCAAGACGCTGCACCCGCGCGTGCACGCGGGCATCCTCGCCGACCTGCGCCTTGAGTCCCACCGGGAGCAGCTCGGCGAGCTGGGCGTCGAGCCGTTCCAGCTGGTCGTCGTGAACCTCTACCCCTTCCGGGAGACCGTCGCCTCGGGTGCCACCCCCGACGAGTGCGTCGAGCAGATCGACATCGGCGGACCCTCGATGGTCCGCGCCGCTGCCAAGAACCACCCGTCCGTCTCCGTGGTCACCAGCCCCGAGCGGTACGCCGACGTGCTGTCCGCGGTCCGCGACGGCGGCTTCGACCTGCACGCCCGCAAGCGGCTCGCCGCCGAGGCCTTCCAGCACACCGCCGCGTACGACGTCACCGTCGCCTCCTGGTTCGCGAGCGAGTACGCGCCCGCCGACGACTCGGGCTTCCCCGAGTTCATCGGCTCGACCTTCGAGAAGCGCAACACCCTGCGCTACGGCGAGAACCCGCACCAGGGTGCCGCGCTGTACGTCGACGGGACGGGCGGCCTGGCCGACGCCGAGCAGCTGCACGGCAAGGAGATGTCCTTCAACAACTACACGGACACGGACGCCGCGCGCCGTGCCGCGTACGACCACGACGACCCGTGCGTCGCGATCATCAAGCACGCCAACCCGTGCGGCATCGCGATCGGCGCGAACGTCGCCGAGGCGCACCGCAAGGCGCACGCCTGCGACCCGCTCTCCGCGTTCGGCGGCGTCATCGCCGTCAACCGCCCCGTCTCCAAGGAGATGGCGGAGCAGGTCGCGGAGATCTTCACCGAGGTCATCGTCGCGCCCGAGTACGAGGACGGCGCGCTGGAGGCCCTCGCCAAGAAGAAGAACATCCGCGTGCTGCGCGCCCACCAGGCGCCGTCCGCGCAGGTCGAGGTCAAGCAGATCGACGGCGGCCGGCTCCTGCAGGTCACCGACCGGCTCCAGGCCGACGGCGACGACCCGTCCTCCTGGACCCTCGCGACCGGCGACGCCCTCTCGCCGGGCGAGCTGGACGAGCTGGCCTTCGCCTGGCGCGCCTGCCGGGCCGTCAAGTCCAACGCGATCCTCCTCGCCAAGGACGGCGCCTCCGTCGGCGTCGGCATGGGCCAGGTCAACCGCGTCGACTCCGCCAAGCTCGCGGTCGAGCGCGCGGGCGCCGAGCGGGCCCGGGGCTCCTTCGCCGCCTCGGACGCCTTCTTCCCGTTCCCCGACGGCCTGGAGATCCTGACCGCGGCCGGCGTCAGGGCAGTGGTCCAGCCCGGCGGTTCGGTCCGCGACGACCTGGTCGTCGAGGCGGCCAAGAAGGCGGGCGTCACCATGTACTTCACGGGGACGCGCCACTTCTTCCACTAGGACTCCGGCAGGACCCCGGTACGCGCCAGGGCCGTGTTCCCCCTCGCGAGGCGGAGCACGGCCCTTGGCGTGTGAACGGCGCGTGTACGGCGCGGACGAGCCGTTTTTCCGGATCAGTACCGCGGGCGCTTGAACCAGGCCGAGGCGGCGCCGTTCACCATCGAGGCGAGGATGATGCCGGCGATGGCCAGGGAGATGATCCCGCCGAAGGTGACGGAACCGCCGCCGCCCTGCACGAGGTTGCTGAGACCGCCGAGGATCATCAGCGACGCGTACACGATCGTCGTGACGCGGATGCCCGTGCCGCCGGTCTTGAACTTCACGCCCAGGAAGATCGACAGGGCGCCGACGCCGACCAGGAACGCCGCGAGCACGAAGCCCAGGCCCGCGAGGGTGTCGGTGTCGTCGCCGCTGCCGAAGCCGTTCGACGCGTCCTGTGCGGCGCCGATGGCTATGCCGGCGATGATCCCGAACAGGATCTGCAGGCCCGCCAGGATGAACAGCAGGACGCGCGCGGTCTTCATCAGACCCGGCATCTCCATCGGGATGTGGTTGCCGCCCGGGTAACCGGGATACGCCGGCTGCTGCGGGTAGCCGTAGCCGTAGCCGGGCTGCTGGGGCGGGGCGCCCTGCGGGTAGCCGTAACCGGGCTGGCCCTGCGGCGGATAGCCGGGCTGGCCCTGCGGCTGCTGCGGCGGATAGCCGGGCTGCTGGCCCTGGGGAGGCGGACCGTAGGGGTTGTTCGGATCGCCGAAACTCATGGCGTCTTTCCTCCGTCGTTGCGTCAAGTGCGGGGACGACGCGGCACATTTCGGAGGAAAGTTCTACAGATGCGGTTCGTCCCCCCGGTACTGTCCGCGGCACTGTGTCATTCATCGTCCTTAACGCGTCACTTATTTGTCCAGCCGGATACCGGCTGCGTTGTGCAAGTGCAACCTCGTCGATCATGGGGCGAAGCGGGACAGGGACGGGGTGGGACGGGGCGTCCGGGGAGGCCGGGGGCCGTGGGCGGGGGGCCGGATTGGAACCGGGGCCCGGTCATCCGCGAGGATGGGCCCATGACCGCCCAGATTCTCGATGGCAAGGCCACCGCAGCCGCGATCAAGTCCGATCTGACCGTCCGCGTGGCGGCCCTGAAGGAGAGGGGCATCACGCCCGGACTCGGGACCGTCCTGGTCGGTGAGGACCCCGGCAGCCAGAAGTACGTCGCGGGCAAGCACCGCGACTGCGCGCAGGTCGGTATCGCCTCCATCCAGCGTGAACTGCCCGCGACCGCCACGCAGGAGGAGATCGAGGCGGTCGTCCGCGAGCTCAACGACGACCCGGCCTGCACCGGGTACATCGTGCAGCTGCCGCTTCCCAAGGGCATCGACGAGAACCGCATCCTCGAACTGATGGACCCGGACAAGGACGCGGACGGGCTCCACCCGATGAACCTCGGCCGCCTCGTCCTGAACGAGCCGGCCCCGCTGCCCTGCACCCCGAACGGCGTCCTGACCCTGCTCCGGCAGTACGGAGTGGAGATCAAGGGCGCGGAGGTCGTGGTCGTCGGCCGCGGTGTGACCATCGGCCGGTCGATGCCGCTGCTGCTCACGCGGCGCTCGGAGAACGCGACGGTCACGCAGTGCCACACCGGTACGCGTGATCTGGCCGCGCATCTGCGGCAGGCCGACATCATCGTGGCCGCGGCGGGTTCCGCGCACCTGATCCGCCCCGAGGACGTGAAGCCGGGGGCGGCCGTCCTCGACGTCGGCGTCTCCCGCAACGCCGAGGGCAAGATCGTGGGCGACGTCCACCCCGGGGTGGCCGAGGTCGCCGCGTGGATCTCGCCGAACCCGGGCGGAGTGGGCCCGATGACCCGCGCCCAGCTCCTCGTCAACGTGGTCGAGGCGGCGGAACGCAGTGCCGGCTGACCGCGAGGGGGCGATCCCTACGGAGGATGCCGTGACCTCCACGGAGAACGAAGTCCGGGACCGGGCCGACGCCCCGACCCCGGCCGAGACGCCGGCTCCGGCCCCGGACTCGGCCCCGGCCGAGACGTCGGCTCCGGCCGAGACGTCGGCTCCGGCCACGACGTCGGCGTCGGCCAAGACTGAGGCGTCGGCTCCGGCCCCGGACTCGGCCCCGGCCACGACATCGGCGTCGGCCAAGACTGAGGCGTCGGCTCCGGCCACGACGTCGGCGTCGGCCAAGTCCGGGACGTCGGCTTCGGCCTCGGCCCTGGACCCGGCCGACAACGGAGGCCCGGCTCGGCAGGACGCCGTTCGACCGGGGTCCGGCCCGGCTGCGGCCCCGGCGTCGGCGTCGGCGTCGGCGTCGGCGTCCGGCCCGGCACCGGACCCGGCTGCGGGACCGGTCTCGGACCCGGTCTCCGGGCCGGACGCGGGATCCGGTTCGGCTCCGGAATCGGCTTCCGGAGCCGGTACGGAAGCCGGATCAGCTGCTGAAGCGGCGCCGGAAGCCGGCACCGGAGCCGCTCAGGACGACGAGTTGACCGTCAGTGACGCCGTCAGTGCGCCCGGGCCCGACGGGAGGCCCCGGCGGGTCACGCGGCGGTTCCCGTTGTTCACCCGCGACACCGCGCGGCCCGAGGGCGGCGGCAGGGCGGCCCCCCGCGGAGCGCCCGCGCCCGCACGGCAGTGGCCGATCCTCGCGGTCACCGCACTGGTCGGACTCGGACTGCTGCTGACCGCGCTCGACGCGTTCAAGGCGGGGACCCTGCTGATCGGCATCGCGCTGCTCGCGGGCGCCGCCATGCGCTGGGTGCTGCCCGACGTGGGCATGCTCGCCGTCCGCTCCCGGTTCACGGACCTCGTCACGTACGGCGTCCTGGGGGCGACCATCGCCCTGCTCGCGATGATGGCGCAGCCGAATCCCTGGCTGGAGCTTCCGTTCCTGGACGACACGCTGCACTTCACGATCAGGACGTAGCGGTAGCGCTCCGCCGGGCGCCGTCCGGTTCGGTGCCGTCGGGGTCGGGGCCGGGCGTCGAGGGGATCTGGCGGTCCGTCGTGGCTGAGCGCGCAGTTCCCCGCGCCCCTCAGGGGCCGGGGCCGCGTGGGCCGAAGCGGCGGCGCCCGTCCGCTCCCCCGAAGCGCGGAGGGGCGCCGCCTGGGACAAGGGTCATGGACGTGCCAACGGGCGTTCAATACCTGTCAGTCGCCTGTGGCAGGGCGGTGACGGTTCCGGCACCTCCCGCGCGCGGGGCGCGCAAAACGTGTCCTCGCCGCCACCGGTCGCCCAGGACGCCGGACGCGCCACCGGTTCCGTCGATAGCCTGGCGGACCGACCGCGGCCGTCGCCTCATCGTGACGGCGGCGAACGGTCGACGATCCGATCTGCCCCTGGTGTGCGTGTGATCCCCCTGAAGCCGCGAGTGACGCACGAGGTCGTGCATGTGTTCCCTGCGTGTCGATGTGTTGACGAGTTCGAGAACGCGCATGTCCCCGTCCGACGGTCCGGCCGACGCGTCAGCCGAGCGGCAAGTCGGTGGGACACTGGACCGCAGACCAGGGGGCATGCGACGGTGCATGCCCACAGGCCCGAATGCTCCCGTGCGCCCCCCTCCCGGGAACTGAGATCCTGACCGAACGCATCCCTGTGGGTAGCCGGAACGGGGACTCGGCAAGGGCTTCACATGCGGGAAAAGACCAGCACGTACGGGGGGAAGAGGGGGGTACCAATGCCTCGTTGGAGGCCCTTGCCGGATGAACTCGATCCGCAGGTAAGGGAGTTCGCCAGCCAGTTGCGCCGACTGGTCGACCGCGGTGGGCTGAGTATCGCCGCCGTGGCCGACCGCACGGGATACAGCAAGACGTCCTGGGAGCGGTATCTGAACGGCCGCCTGCTCGCGCCTAAGGGCGCGATCGTGGCGTTGGCCGAGGTGACCGGGACCAATCCCGTCCATCTGACGACGATGTGGGAGCTCGCCGAGCGCGCCTGGAGCCGTTCGGAGATGCGCCACGACATGACCATGGAGGCGATAAGGATCTCCCAGGCGCGCGCCGCGCTGGGGGAGTTCGGGCCGACTCCGGCCAAGGGGGGAAAGAGCGGGAAGCAGGCGCGTGCCGGGGGAAGCGCGACCGCGCCCAAGCCGGGTATCGCGGGCCCGGCCGGCGTGTCACCCACCGTGCCTCCGCAGAGCCCGGCACAGGGGGACGAGCGCAGGCCGTCCTACGGAGCCGGCGCCGGTGCCGGCAGCGGCGGCGAGGGTGCCGGCGCGAGGACCGGTGCGGATGCGCGAGGTGGCGGTTGGGGAGTCGTGGCCTCGCCCCCGGGATCGTCCGGTGCCTCCGGTTACGGCCCGCCGGGAGCGTACGGGCCCGCCGGTTCGGCCGGTTCGGCCGGTTCCGCGGGGCCCGGCGGTCCGGCCGGGGGCACGCCTCAGGACGCCAGGCCGAGAACCGGCGGTGCGCCCGGAGGGGAGCCGCGCAAGCGGCGGCTCACCATGTTCCTCGCCGGGGTCGTGGGCGCGCTCGTGCTGGTGGCAGCGGCCGTGTACGTCACGAGCTCCGGCGGTGACGAGGGCAAGGACGAGGCCAAGCCGACCCCGAGTCCGACGGTGAGCAAGGAACTGCCGGTCGGCGTCAAGTGCAGCGGCACGGACTGCGCGGGCAAGGACCCGGAGAACATGGGCTGCGGCGGGACGCTGGCGCAGACCGTGGAGAAGGCCGTTGTCGGCACCGCCCAGGTCGAGGTCCGGTACAGCGAGACGTGCGGTGCCGCGTGGGCCCGTATCACCGCGGCCGGAGCGGGGGACACGGTCCGGATATCGGCCGGCTCGGCTGCCGCGCAGACCGCCGAGGTCGAGACGGACACCGACGCGTACACCCCGATGGTCGCGGTGAAGAGCGCCACCGGGGCGAAGGCCTGCGCGACGCTCGCGTCGGGCGTGGAGGGCTGCACGAAGTAGGTGTTCGCGACCCGGACGGGCGCCCGACTCCCTTGAGCCGGGCGCCCGTTGCCGTGCGGGAGGAATGGCCGCCGCCCTACGGGGCAGGCGGACCGTACCCCCACGGGAGTCCGGCGCAATGTTGCAGGATGGCAGCCCCCGAGCCGCCGACCGGCACCCCCACCTGGCGGCCGTTGGCCCACTCTCCCGGATCAACGGCCGCCACCCCCACCCCAAAGGACCGCGAGCAACGCCGCAGTCTCGTCGCCCCTAAGGGGCGCGGGGAACGGCGCTGTCTTTTCGTCCTTGAGGGGCGCAGCCCCTTCAGGGGCGCGGGGAACTGCGCGACCAGCCCCCACCGCCCCGCACCCGACAACGCACCCAGCCCAGCGGGCTCTGCCGACCGCAGGGCACGGCCCTGTGGGACGCCCCACATCGGCCCCGGCCGTCCGGGATCCCGGATGCGCGATAGCCTGACCGCTGGATCTCTCTTGACGCCGAGAGATCGATCATCGGCACCGGTGATCGATCATCGCGCCGCCAGGGCCGGGATCCCGCACCCCGGGGCAGGGACGCCCCACCGTCAGCTGCCATACGGAGAACGCCATGACCCGCACTCCCGTGAACGTCACCGTCACCGGCGCGGCCGGCCAGATCGGTTACGCCCTGCTCTTCCGCATCGCCTCCGGCCAGCTGCTCGGCGCGGACGTGCCGGTCAAGCTGCGTCTGCTGGAGATCACGCCGGCGCTGAAGGCCGCCGAGGGCACCGCCATGGAGCTCGACGACTCCGCCTTCCCGCTCCTTCAGGGCATCGACATCACCGACGACCCGAACGTGGCCTTCGACGGCACGAACGTCGGTCTGCTCGTCGGCGCCCGCCCCCGTACCAAGGGCATGGAGCGCGGTGACCTCCTGGAGGCCAACGGCGGCATCTTCAAGCCCCAGGGCAAGGCCATCAACGACAACGCCGCGGACGACGTCAAGATCCTCGTCGTCGGCAACCCGGCGAACACCAACGCCCTCATCGCCCAGGCCGCCGCCCCGGACGTACCGGCGGAGCGTTTCACCGCGATGACCCGCCTGGACCACAACCGCGCGCTCACGCAGCTCGCGAAGAAGACGGGCTCCACGGTCGCGGACATCCAGCGCCTGACCATCTGGGGCAACCACTCCGCCACGCAGTACCCCGACATCTTCCACGCCACGATCGCCGGCAAGAACGCCGCCGAGACCGTGAACGACGAGAAGTGGCTGGCCGAGGAGTTCATCCCGACCGTCGCCAAGCGCGGTGCGGCCATCATCGAGGCCCGTGGCGCCTCCTCCGCGGCCTCGGCCGCGAACGCCGCCATCGACCACGTCCACACCTGGGTCAACGGCACGGCGGACGGCGACTGGACCTCCATGGGCATCCCGTCCGACGGTTCGTACGGCGTCCCGGAGGGCCTCATCTCCTCCTTCCCCGTCACCACGAAGGACGGCTCGTACGAGATCGTCCAGGGTCTCGACATCAACGAGTTCTCCCGCGCCCGTATCGACGCGTCGGTGCAGGAGCTCGCGGAGGAGCGCGAGGCGGTCCGCGCCCTCGGCCTCATCTAGGCACCGGAGCCCACGGGCCCTGCTTGTCCTGTCACCGATCCCCGGGCGCCCGCCCGGGGATCAGTGCGTTCCGGGCCCCGCCCCGGCGGGGGTGAGCGGTTTCTCGAACCAGTACCCGGCGTGCGGGTTGTCGTCGTACGCCGGGATCTCGGTGTATCCGCCGCTCCGGTACATCGCCGCCGCCTCCTTGAGCACCCTGTGCGTGTCCAGGCGTACGACGCGATGGCCGCGCCCGGCCGCCACCTGCTCCAGCCCCGTCAGCAGCCGGCGTCCGAGGCCCAGCCCGCGCGCCTGCGGGTGCACCCACAGATGCCGGATCTCGGCCGTGTCCGCGTCGAGCGCGCACAGCGCCCCGCAGCCGACGGCACGTTCCTCCTCGTATGCGACGAGGAGCGCGGCGATCCGCTCCGGCGGTACCAGGTCGGTGGCGGCGTACCCCTCGGGGAACCGTCCGTCGAGTTCGGCGGCGTAGGCGGCGAGGCAGGCACGGGCGTCGGGTGAGGCCGCCCCGACGGCCCGTACCGTGATCGCGGCCAGTCGCAGCAGCCGCTCGGAGACCGCGACCGCCTCGGTCAGCCGGCCCCGCTGGGTCTCGGTCAGTCCGCGCAGCAGGCCCTCGGCGAGGCCGTCCGCGCGGCGGTTCTGCTCCGCCAGTTCGGTCCGGCCGGCCGGGGTGGGTTCCGCGAGGCGCAGTCTGCTGTCCGCCGGGTGCACGGTGACCCGTACGAGCCCCTGTTTCTCCAGCGCGCGCACCATCCGGCTCAAATATCCGGCGTCGAGGCCGAGCCGGGTCCGCAGCTCCCGCAGGGACGCGCCGGCTCCGATCTCGTACAGCAGCCGTGCCTCGCCGAGGGGGCGGTCCTGTCCGAGGTAGTGATCGTCGAGTACGCCGATCCGGCGTGTGAAGTAGCGGTTGAAGCGACGCAGGGCCGTCACGTGCGCGGCGGACACCCCGCGGCCGGGGACGGACGCTGATACCGGCTCCATAATCTTTGACTTTAGTCAAAGAGTCGCCGGAGTGTCCATGTTTCGGGCGGCTTGTCAGTGACCCCGCGCACTTCGGCGGCGGCGCGCGCATGACATCCGGGCCGAGGGGCAGGTGCACCCGGCCCCGAGAGGGACGGGCACGGAACAGGAACGGAAGGCAGCACCGGATCATGTCGGGACACCAGGCGCAGCAGACGATTCACGTGGACGGCGAGTGGCGCGCGGCCGCCTCGGGAGCCGTACGGGACATCCTCGACCCGGCGGACGCGAAGCCGTTCGCCCAGGTCGCCGAGGGCGGGGTGCCTGACACGGACGCCGCCGTCGAGGCCGCCCGGCGCGCCTTCGACCACGGACAGTGGCCCCGCACGCCCGTCACCGAGCGGGCCGCCCTGCTGCGCCGGGTCGCCGACCTCCTCGTCCGTGACCGCGAGAAGCTCGGGCTCCTGGAGAGCCGGGACGCGGGCAAGACGCTGGAGGAGGGGCGGGTCGACATCGACTGCGTCGCCGACGCCTTCCGGTACTTCGCCGATCTCGTCGTCGGTGAGGGCGGCGGCCGGGTCGTCGACGCCGGCTCGGACGACATCCACAGCGTCGTCGTGCACGAGCCCGTCGGCGTCTGCGCGATGATCACGCCCTGGAACTACCCGCTGCTGCAGGCCAGCTGGAAGGTCGCCCCGGCCCTCGCCGCGGGGAACACCTTCGTCCTCAAGCCCAGCGAGATCACCCCGCTGACCACCGTCGCCCTGATCGAGCTGCTGGTGGAGGCCGGGCTGCCGGCCGGAGTGGCCAATCTCGTCACGGGCCCCGGGCACAGCGTCGGCGCCCGGCTCGCCGAGCACCCCGGCGTCGACCTCGTCTCCTTCACCGGCGGCCTCGCCAGCGGTACGAAGGTCGCGCAGGCCGCCGCCCTCACGGTGAAGAAGGTCGCCCTCGAACTCGGCGGCAAGAACCCCAACGTCGTCTTCGCCGACTCCTGCGCCACCGAGGAGGGCTTCGACACCGCCGTCGACCAGGCGCTCAACGCCGCGTTCATCCACAGCGGCCAGGTCTGCTCGGCGGGCTCCCGGCTGATCATCGAGGAGTCGGTCCGGGACCGGTTCGTCACCGAACTGGTCCGGCGCGCCGAGCTGATCCGGCTCGGCCGCGGCACCGAGGAGGGCGTCGAGTGCGGCCCGCTGGTCTCCGCCGAACAGCGCGAGAAGACCGAGGGGTACGTGGCCGCCGCCCTGGCGGAGGGCGCGGTGCTGCGGACCGGCGGCGCCCGCCCCGACCCCTCCGACCGGCTCCCCGCGACCGGCTACTTCTACGAGCCGACGGTCCTCGACCAGTGCCACCGCGAGATGCGCGTCGTACGGGAGGAGGTCTTCGGGCCCGTCCTGACGGTGGAGACCTTCCGTACGGAGGACGAGGCCGTGGCGCTCGCCAACGACACGGAGTACGGACTCGCGGGAGGCGTCTGGACCGCCGACGCGGGGCGCGCCCGGCGCGTGGCGGGACGGCTGCGGCACGGCACCGTCTGGATCAACGACTTCCACCCCTACCTTCCGCAGGCGGAGTGGGGCGGCTTCGGCAAGAGCGGCGTCGGCCGCGAGCTGGGCCCCGCGGGCCTCGCCGAGTACCGCGAGACGAAGCACGTCTACCAGAACCTCGCCCCGAAGCCGGTCCGCTGGTTCGCGGGCTGACGCCCGCTACCCCGTCACCGTCAACTCCCCACCGCACAAGGCACGCTGGAGCGCAACGCCATGCCCGAAAACAAGCACGACCATGAGCACACGTACGACTACGTCGTCATCGGCGGCGGCACCGCGGGATCCGTCATCGCCTCCCGGCTCACCGAGAACCCCGAGGTCACCGTCGCCGTCATCGAGGGCGGCCCCAGCGACGTGGACCGGGACGACGTCCTGACCCTGCGCCGCTGGATGGGCCTGCTCGGCGGCGAACTGGACTACGACTACCCGACGACCGAGCAGCCGCGCGGCAACTCGCACATCCGGCACAGCCGCGCCAGGGTCCTCGGCGGCTGCTCCTCGCACAACACCCTCATCGCGTTCAAGCCGCTGCCGTCCGACTGGGACGAGTGGGAGGCGGCGGGCGCCGAGGGCTGGGGATCGGTCCCGATGGAGGCGTACTTCCCGCGGCTGCGCAACAACATCGTGCCGGTCGACGAGAAGGACCGGAACGCCATCGCCCGCGACTTCGTGGACGCGGCGCAGTCCACGCTCGGTGTGCCGCGCGTGGAGGGCTTCAACAGGAAGCCGTTCACCGAGGGCGTCGGCTTCTTCGACCTCGCGTACCACCCCGAGACCAACAAGCGCTCCAGCGCGTCCGTCGCCTATCTGCACCCCTTCATGGACGAGCGGCCCAACCTCCACCTGTACCTGGAGACCTGGGCCCACAAGCTGGAGCTGGACGGCACCCGGGCCCGCGGGGTCCACGTGACGGCGAAGGACGGCGGCGAACTCCTCGTACGGGCCCGCCGTGAGGTCCTGCTGTGCGCCGGCGCCGTCGACTCGCCCCGGCTGCTGCTGCACTCCGGCATCGGGCCGCGCGCGGACCTCGAAGAGCTCGGCATACCCGTGGCCCACGACCTGCCGGGCGTCGGCGAGAACCTGCTCGACCACCCCGAGTCGGTCATCGTCTGGGAGACGGACGGGCCGATCCCCGAGAACTCCGCGATGGACTCCGACGCGGGCCTGTTCGTGCGGCGGGACCCCGAACGGGCGGGCCCCGACCTGATGTTCCACTTCTACCAGATCCCGTTCACGGACAATCCGGAGCGCCTCGGCTACGAACGCCCCGCGCACGGCGTCTCGATGACCCCGAACATCCCCAAGCCGCGCAGCCGCGGCCGGCTCTACCTGACCAGCGCCGACCCGGCCGAGAAGCCCGCCCTCGACTTCCGCTACTTCACGGACGAGGACGACTACGACGGCCGCACCCTCGTCGACGGCATCAAAATCGCCCGCGAGATCGCGCGGAGCGAACCGCTCGCGCACTGGCTCACCCGCGAGGTGTGCCCCGGCCCCGACGTCACCGGCGACGAGGAACTGAGCGAGTACGCGCGCAAGGTCGCCCACACCGTGTACCACCCGGCGGGCACCTGCCGGATGGGCGCGGCCGACGACCGGCTCGCCGTCGTGGACCCCGAGTTGCGCATCCGCGGTCTCGACGGCATCCGGATCGCCGACGCGTCCGTCTTTCCGACCATGCCCGCCGTGAACCCGATGATCGGGGTCCTCATGGTCGGCGAGAAGTGCGTGGACCTGCTGGGAGGCGGTGCGTGATGAGTACGACGATCTCTGTTCAGGAAGCCGCCGCCGAGCGCGCGGGTGCCGAGGACGCCAAGGGCGCCGAGCCCGTCTTCTCCGTCGACGGCCTGTGGAAGGTCTTCGGCCCCAAGGCCGACCGGGTCCCCGCCGACCCCGAGCTGGCCGCCCTCTCCGCCGCCGAACTGCGCACCCGTACCGGCTGCACGGCCGCCGTCCGGGACGTGAGCTTCGATGTGCGCAAGGGCGAGGTCTTCGTCGTCATGGGCCTGTCCGGCTCGGGCAAGTCGACCCTCGTACGCTGTCTGACCCGGCTCATCGAACCGACCGCCGGCACGATCGCCATCGACGGCGAGGACGTGCGCGCGATGGACAGGGCACGGCTGCGCGCACTGCGCCGCCACCGTGCCGCCATGGTCTTCCAGCACTTCGGCCTGCTGCCGCACCGCTCCGTCCTCGACAACGTCGCGTACGGGCTTGAGGTCCAGGGCGTGCCGAAGCGCGAGCGGCGGGCGAAGGCGCAGGAGGTCGTCGCGAAGGTCGGCCTCGAAGGCATGGAGCAGCGCAGGCCCGGTCAGCTCTCCGGCGGCCAGCAGCAGCGGGTGGGTCTCGCGCGGGCGCTGGCGGTGGATCCCGAAGTCCTGCTCTTCGATGAACCGTTCAGTGCTCTCGATCCGATGATTCGACGGGACATGCAGGAGGAGGTGATCCGGTTGCACGGCGAGGAGGGCCGCACGATGGTGTTCATCACGCACGACCTGAACGAGGCGCTGCGCCTGGGCGACCGGATCGCCCTCATGCGCGACGGCCGCATCGTCCAGCTGGGCACACCCGAGGAGATCGTGGGCTCGCCCGCCGACGACTACGTACGGGAGTTCGTCCGGGACGTGCCGCGCGAGCAGGTCATGACGGTCCGCAGAGCCATGCGGGCCGCGTCCGCGCAGGAGGCCGGCGAGGGTCCGGCGCTGTCGCCCGAGGCCACGGTCTCGCAGGCCATCGAGGCGGTCGCGCGCTCGGGGCAGACCGCCCGCGTGGTGGACCGGGGGCGCTGCCTCGGAGTCGTGGACTCGGACGCGCTGCTGGAGGTGGTGGCGGGGACGGCCACCCAGTCGGCGGGGTCGGCGGGGTCGGCGGGGGCGGCAGGGGCGGCAGGGGCGGCCGGGTCCGTCGCGTCCGCCGGGTCCGCGGGGTTGGCCGGGTCGGCCGGGTCCGCGGGGTCGGCCGGGTCCGTCGGCTCGGCCGGGTCGGCTCGCGAAGGGGTGGCCTGATGGCCACCGCCACCGCGTCCGCTCCCCGTACGGCCCTGCCCGGCCTCCTCGGCTTCCTGCGGCGCCCGGCCGTCGGCAAGCTCGTCCTGCTCGCCGTCGCCGCGGCCGTCCTCGTGCCGCTGGCCGACTCCCGCTGGGCGAGCGGCAGTTGGCCGGGGGCCCTCACCGTCGACCTCAGCGAACCCCTCGGCAGGGCCAGCACCTGGATCATCGACAACCGCGACAGCCACCCGCTGTTCCTCTACTTCTTCGGGCACGTGTCGAACGCGGTCGTCCTCGCCGTGCGCGCCGTCTACCTCGTCCTGCTCGCCGCGGGCTGGGCGGGCGTCACGGCCGCGGCGGCACTGATCGCCTGGCGGGTCGCCGGAGTACGGCTCGCGCTCGGCACGGGCGCCGCGGTCCTCACCTGCGGGCTGCTCGGTATGTGGGTGCCCACCATGCAGACCCTCGCGCTCATGGTGGTCGCGGTCCTCGCGTCCGTCGCCCTGGGCGCGCTGCTGGGCCTCGCCGCCGGACTCTCCGACCGCACGTACCGCGCCCTGCGGCCCGTCCTCGACACCATGCAGGTGCTCCCGGCCTTCGCGTACCTCCTGCCGGTCGTCCTCGTCTTCGGCATCGGCGTCCCGGCCGCGGTGCTCGCCACCGTCGTGTACGCGGCCCCGCCCATGGCCCGCCTGACCGCGCTCGGGCTGCGCGGCGCGGACGCCGGGGTGATGGAGGCCGTCGAGTCCCTGGGCACCACCGCGCGGCAGCGGCTGTTCACGGCCCGGCTGCCGCTCGCCCGCAAGGAACTCCTGCTCGGCCTCAACCAGACCATCATGATGGCCCTGTCGATGGCCGTCATCGCGTCCGTCATCGGCGCGGGCGGCCTCGGCGACCGCGTCTACCAGGCGCTCGCCTCGGTCGACGTGGGCGCCGCGCTCGCCGCCGGCATCCCGATCGTGCTGCTCGCGGTCGTCCTGGACCGGGTGACGGGAGCGGCGGGATCGGCGGGATCGGAGGGATCGGCGGCTTCGGCGGGGGAGGGGTCCGAAGGGGCCGGCTTCCGCTGGACCGGTTGGGCCGGTGGGCGCGGCTGGGCGCCGGCCGCAGTCGCCGCGGTGGCCGTCGCGGTCGCCGGGCGGCTGGCCGGCCGGCTCGACTGGCCCGAGGCCTGGATCGTGAACATCGCCGAGCCGGTGAACCGCGCCGTCGACTGGATGACCGACCACCTCTACTCCGGCGTCCCCTATGTGGGCGGCACCGCCGACTGGGCGGCCCACTTCACCACCGGTGTCCTGAACCCGGTGCGCGACGGCCTGCAGTGGCTGCCCTGGTGGGCGGTCCTGCTGACCGTCGCCGCGCTCGCCTGGCTGATCGGCACCTGGCGCACCGCCCTGACCGCCGTCCTCGCGATGGCCGCGATCGGGGTGCTCGGTGTGTGGCAGCCGTCCCTCGATACGCTCTCGCAGGTCCTCGCGGCGGTCGCGGTCACGCTGGTCCTCGGCTTCGGCACGGCCGTCGCGGCGGCCCGCAGCGAGCGCTGCGAACGCCTCCTGCGCCCCGTCCTGGACGTCTTCCAGACGATGCCGCAGTTCGTCTACCTCATACCCGTCGTGGCGCTCTTCGGCGTCGGCCGGGCCCCCGCGGTCGCCGCCGCGGTCGTCTACGCGCTGCCCGCCGTCGTCCGCATCACCACACAGGGCCTGCGCAGCGTGGACCCGGCGGCCATGGAGTCCTCGCGCTCCATGGGCGCGACCGGCTGGCAGCAACTGCGCCAGGTGCAGCTGCCGCTGGCCCGCCCCGCCCTGCTGCTCGCCGTGAACCAGGGCGTCGTCCTCGTCCTCGCCGTCGTCATCATCGGCGGCCTGGTCGGCGGCGGCGCGCTCGGTTACGACGTCGTGTTCGGGCTCGCCCAGGGCGACCTGGCCACGGGTCTGGTGGCCGGCGCGGCGATCGTCTGCCTCGGCCTGATGCTCGACCGGGTCACGCAACCGACGCGGGGCCGTACGAAGAAGGGAGCCTGAGATGCGTACGCGTACGACACGCAGGAGGTCAGGCGCGCTCGCGGCCGGCTGCTCCCTGCTGGTGCTGGCGACCGGCTGCGGAGCCGCCGACATGACCAAGCAGGCCTCGCCCTTCGCCAACGCGCAGGGCGCGAAAACCGTGACCCTCTCCACACAGTCCTGGGTCGGGGCGCAGGCCAACGTGGCCGTCGCCCAGTACCTGCTGGAGCACGAACTGGGCTATCGCGTCGACACCGTCCAGGTCGACGAGGTGCCCGCGTGGGACGCGCTCAGCCAGGGCCGCGTCGACGCGATCCTGGAGGACTGGGGCCACCCCGAGCAGGAACAGCGCTACGTCGAGGACAAGAAGACGATCGTGGACGGCGGCGGCCTCGGCGTCACCGGGCACATCGGCTGGTTCGTCCCGACGTACTTCGCGAAGCAGCACCCCGACGTGACGGACTGGAAGAACCTGAACAAGTACGCCGACCAGCTGCGCACCGCCGAGAGCGGCGGCAAGGGGCAGCTGCTCGACGGCTCGCCCTCCTACGTCACGAACGACAAGGCGCTGGTGAAGAACCTGGACCTCGACTTCCAGGTGGTGTTCGCCGGTTCGGAGGCGGCGCAGATCACGCAGATGCGGCAGTTCGCCAAGGAGAGGAAGCCGTTTCTCACGTACTGGTACTCGCCGCAGTGGCTCTTCGAGAAGGTGCCGATGACGGAGGTGAAGCTGCCCGCGTACAAGGAGGGCTGCGACGCGGATCCGGACGCCGTCGCCTGCGCGTATCCGCACACGCCGCTGCGCAAGTACCTCAACGCGGACTTCGCGCGGTCGGGTGGCGGGGCCGCCGCGTTCCTGAAGAAGTTCAAGTGGACGACCGAGGACCAGAACGAGGTCTCCCTCCTGATCGCGGAGCAGAAACTCTCTCCGGAGGAGGCGGCGAAGAAGTGGGTACGGGGCCATGAACGCACGTGGAGGACTTGGCTGGCCCGGTAGCCGACGGGGGGCGTCTGACGTCGCTCGTCGGCTGCGGCCCGGTGGGGGCCGGCCGCGCAGTTCCCCGCGCCCCTGAAAGACCGGGCCGGCCGCCGCTGCCCTGTGCCGCTCAAAGCGAAAAGATTGCGCAGTTCCCCGCGCCCCTGATGGGGG